>JBIOWR010000246.1:0-2575 GCA_044868775.1 Actinomycetota bacterium | reverse complement strand
CGTTGCCTTGCGGGTCGAACGTCACCGCGTCGCGCAGCAGCGGCGACAGCTCGATGCGGCGCAGCTGGTCGAGATAGAAGATGCGCTCCTCGTCCTTGCGCCACATCCAGTTGTGCGCGCGCGGGCTGTTGCCCTTTACGACGAGGCGGTAGCGTGGGTCGTCCTTGCGCAACGCTTCGAGCACGTCGAGCGCGCGGTCGAGCCGCTTCAGCTTCGGGATGAACGCGAGCAGGCCGAGGTTGAAGCGTGCGCCGTCGAGCTTCGGACGGTCGAACATCTCCGTGTCGATCCAGTTCTCGATGACAGAGAGCTTGCTTGCCGGCCACGCGAACGCGCGGCGTGCGGCCTCCATCACGTGCGGCGCGACGAAGACGACGTGGTCGACGTTCGCGACGTCGATGCGCTCCGGATACTCGGTCGTGATCTCGAAGCGATGGAGGTGAACGACGAGGCGTTGCCCCGGGCGCTTGTGCTTCGCGTACCAGACGGCGTTGCCGAGCGCCCACTCGCACACGACGACGTCCGCCCCCGCGAGCGCCTCGGTGCTCGTTGCCTCGTCGTGCTCGTCGATGCCGGTCCAGAGGTCTTCGCGAACCTCGACGGTGTCGTACGCGGCGAGGTGCGCCTTCACGCCGGCGAAGAAGCCCATGCTATGACCGGCGAGGAGCACGCGTTGCGGTTCCGTCGTGCCCAACGGTGAACGGGCAGCGGGTACGAGGCGATCGAGGTATGGAGCGAGTCGCGCGTACACGCTCGAGTAGGTGAAGCGCCGCGTCGCCGACCAGCAACGTTCCGCCGCTCGCTGGTACAGCGTCTCGTCGCTCAGCACGCGCCGCAGCAGCGGCAGCGCTTCGTCCGCGCGGCGCACGAACAACGGGTAGTCGCGCCCGAGCAACGCCTCTTGCGCGGTGGTTCTGTTCAGGATGACGGGGAGCCCCGCGGCGCAGTAGTCCAGCAGCTTCGTTGAGATCACGAGGTCGTTCATCTGCGGGCCGTGCGCGTAGTCCCACAAGCTCAGCGCGACGCCGCCGCGCTCGAGCATCGCGCCCACGTCCTCGCGACTCATGCCGCCGTGCCAGACGACGCCGGGCGTCTCGCGCAGCGCCCGTTCGAGCGACGGCGCGTACTCGGGGTTGCCCGGCGGCTTGTGGATCTTGTCGCCGGCGACGTGGAACTCGAGATCGGGGTGCTCCGCGCGAAGCTCTCCGAGGAAATCGATCATCTTGTGCACGGGATAGAACGGGGAGAACTTGCCCGTGTAGATCATGCGGTGCGCTGGCGACCCGCCGGCCGCCGGCCGCCGCGCCGGCCCGTCCGGGATCGCGGGCGGCAACAGGATGGTCTTGCCGAGCGCGGCCGGCACCAGCGATTCGAACAGCGCGCGCATCTCCTCGGATTGCACGATCACGTATCGCGACGCGTCGGTGATGCGCGTCATCTCGTCGAGGTACTCGCGCGAGTGCATGTCCCGCTCGGGCTCGAGGATGTACGCGCTCAGCAGCCGGCCGCGGAACGCCTCGTGCGACGCGGCGATCTTGCAGAGGTCGTACGAGCGAAGCAGGATCACGTCGAAGGGGTTCTCGCGGTCCAGTCGTTCGAGGACGTCGAGCGCTTGCTCGTTCGACAGCAGGCTGCTCGTCTCCACCACGTCGAAGCGCTCCAGCTTGCGCAGCATGCCGGTGATGAGCGTGCGCTCCTCCGGCGCCTTGAGCACGTACGTCGTTTGGGTGCGCGGTCCCGCGTGGAGCGTCTCCGCGACGGAATGCACCCAGATCGCGGAGCCGTCGATGATGTTGAGGTTCGCTTGATAGTAGAAACCGATGCGGATCGGACGTTCGCTCATGATCGTCCTCCGTCGATCGGCATGCCGCGTTCGGGGTTCGCGCGGAAGTCGCTGCGCCCCGCGCCGTAGAATCGCACGCTCGTCCACTCCTCGAACACGGGCCACGCGGAGGGCAAGTCGCCGGGCCAGCCCTTCGTCGCGACGAGGTCGCGCTTCGCGATCGCAGCGTTCGGGTGTACCGCGTGCACGAGCCGGTGCTCGTCGTCGGGAGCGAAGATCATCGACTCGCCCGCGCTCGTCCCGATCTCGAACGATGCGAGGCCGATCACGTCGGCGCCGGCGAAGGGCTCGCACCGCGTGAGCGCTTCGAGGAACGTGGGCTCGTAGTGATGCGCGGCGTCGATCGGCCACACCCAGGAGCCGCCGGCGCCCGTTGCCAGCTCGCGGTAGCTCGTGGCGCGAGGGACGACGCGCACGGAAACGTCGGGTAGCCGGCGCGCGAGAAAGCCTGCCGCTTCTTGTGCGCGCACGCCGCCTGCGATGAGGACCTCAATTGGATGGAGTGTTTGCGTCGCGACGGCGTCCACGAGCGCGGCGACCGGGTCGCCGTCGTCGACCAGCGCGAGCACCGAGATGGTCGGGCCGGGAGCCCGGTACACGTCGAGGCCGGCTCTCGATGCGATGTGCTCAAGGCGATCGGCATAGGTGTCGTCGTGAGTGGGGAGCGCGCCGGCACACGCACGCGCCTCCATCGCCGTCGCATCGTCCCCGGGGGCCGTGAGTACCACGGCG
>JBIOWR010000245.1:0-6832 GCA_044868775.1 Actinomycetota bacterium | reverse complement strand
CGCTGATGCACGGGCCCATCGAGGACGAGATGGAGCATTGAGGCGGGTGCTCGCACGCCGATGACGGACGACACGCCGCGCGACGTATCGCGCGACAACGACGACGAGACGCAACGCTGGCAGCTGCCGTTCGAGGAGACGCGACCGATCGCGGCGGGTGATGCGCCAGGTGACCCGCCGGTCGACGAGCCCGAGGTCGAGCCGCTCGAAAAGATCGTGTTCGCACCGCGCGAGCACGAGACGCGGAATCGCGACGAGCGCGCGCACTACGAGCCCGCGCGCGACGAGCCCGCGCGCGACGACGTGCGGGCGGCGACCCCGGTTCGGGTGCGGGTCGACGATCGTCCGGCCGTGCGCGCACAGCCGACGAGCTTCAAACGACGCCGGTTCCTCACGCTCGCCGCCTTCGCGCAAGCGTTGATTCCGCCCGGCGGCGCGATCGAGCAATCGGCCGACGACGCAGCAGTCGCCGAGCGCATCGACGCCGCGGCCGCCACGTTCGACGCGGCCGTGCGCAAGCGCATCTCCAGGTTCTTGTGGCTCTGGGAGTGGATGAGCATGTTCACGCGCGGGCTGCGCCCGTTCTCGCGCCTGCCGCTGCCCGTCGCCGTCGGCGTGGTCGAGCGCGCGTCGCGCAGCACCCTCGCGCTTCGCAAGCAAACGTTCTCGTTCCTCAAGACGATCTGCCTCAACGAGTGGGCGTCGACCAGCGTGGTCGAGCACGCGGCCGGCTTCACGTACTCGTGCGTGACCAACACGCCGCTTCAGGAAGAGCAGCCGCTCGAAGTGCTCGGCTTCGGCGACGTCACGCGCGATCACGTCGAAGATTGCGACGTCGTCGTGGTGGGTTCCGGCGCCGGCGGTTCCGTGATAGCGAAGGAGCTTGCCGAGGTCGGCCTCTCGGTCGTCGTGATCGAAGAAGGATCGCTGTTCACGCGCAAGGACTTCGCCGGGCCGCCGTGGGATCGCGTCCGCCGTTTCTATCGCGCGCAGGGCACGACGGTTGCTGCCGGCAGGCCGGCGATCCCGGTGCCGCTCGGCAAAGCCGTCGGCGGCACGACGCTCGTCAACGCCGGCACGTGTTTTCGCACGCCGGATCGCGTGCTCCGTCGCTGGGAGTCCGAGCACGGCATCGACGGGATCGATCCCGAATCGATGCAACTGTTCTTCGAGCGCGTAGAGCGCATCCTGCACGTGCGCGCCGTTCCCGAAGACCTCCTCGGCACGAACGGACGCGTGCTCCGCCGCGGGGTCGAGGCACTCGGCCTCCATGGTGCTCCCACGAATCGAAACATCAGCTCCGCGTGCCGCGGGTGCGGCACCTGCGCGTTCGGGTGTCCCAGCGACGCGATGCAGACGACGCATCTCAGCTATCTGCCGCGCGCGCAGCGGCACGGCGCCGGCATCCTCGCGAACGCGCGCGCCGAGCGCATCTTCGTGGAGGGCGGACGCGCGCGCGGCGTGCAGGCGCGCATGGTCGATCCCGCTACCGGCGCGCCCGGCCCGGCGCTCACGGTTCGCTCCAAGATCGTCGTGCTCGCAGCCGGCGCGGTGCACACGCCGGCGTTGCTGCAACGCAACGCGATCGGTGGCCGCTCGGGTCAGCTCGGCCACAACTTGCGCATCCATCCCGCGGCGAGCGTCGGCGCGCTGTTCGACGAGGACGTGTACTCGTGGCGCGGAACCATGCAGCCGTACTACGTCGACGAGTGGCAGGAGTCGTACGACGTGATGGTGGAAGCCGCGTCGCTGACGCCCGGTGTCTCCGCCGGCTCGCTTCCGGGCACCGGCGCCGCAGTGAAGGATCTCGTCGCGCACATGAAGCGCTTCGCCGGCGCAAGCGTGTTCGTCGCCGACACGTCGAGCGGACGCGTGCGTGCGGTCGGCTCCGGCGAGCCCTACATCAGCTACACGCTCAACAAGACCGACACCCGCAAGCTCGTGCGCGGTATCACGCACGTCGCAGAAGTGTTCCTCGCGGCCGGGGCGAAGACGGTGTACTCGGGGCTTCCCGGCGCGGCGACGGTGGCGTCGAAGCTCGAGCTCGACGGCCTGAAGGAAACCGCAGTGCGCCCGGGCGCGCTGCGCCTCACCGGATTCCATCCCACCGGCACGACGCGCATGGGCGCCGAGCCGTCGCTCAACGTGCTCGACGGTTGGGGAGAGGTGCACGACGTCGCCGGGCTGTTCGTCGCCGACGCGTCGATGCTGCCGGGGTCTCCCGCCGTGCATCCGATGGTGACGATCATGGCGCTCGCAACGCGGACGGCGGACCACATCGTGCGGGAGCGCGAACGGTACTTCGCCTGACGTAGACTTCTGCTCATGCCGTGTGTGCGTTGCGGCCGCGTGCAAGAGGATCCCGCGAAGGGAGTGTCTCCGTGGGCGCGCGCCGTCATCCACGGCGAGCAGATCCTCGTATGTCCCGATTGCCAGAGCACCAATCCCGAGGTCCTCGAATCCGCGGAGCGCTGCCCGCGATGCGGCTCGACGCGGCTGCAACTCCAGATCGGGTTCCACGTGTGCCGGCAGTGCGGCAACTCGTGGGAGGCGCGACCTCGTTGAAGGTTCCCGACGAAGGTCTCGTGCTCATCTCGGCGTGTCTCGCCGGCGTTGCGTGCACTTACGAAGGAAAGCCGAAGACGCGCGACTGGGCCGTGCGCCTCGTCGCAGATGGACGCGCCGTTCCGGTGTGCCCCGAGGTTGCCGGCGGGCTCGGCATCCCGCGGCCGGAAGCCGAGATCCAGAGCGGAGACGGCAACGCGGTGATCGACGGAGCCGCGCGCGTGGTGAGCGTCGACGGCGACGACGTCACGAACAACTACCTGCACGGCGCGCGCACCGCGCTCGACGCCGCGCGCCGCACCGGCGCGACCGTCGCGATCCTCAAAGCGCGCAGCCCGTCGTGCGGATGCGGCGCGATCTACGACGGAACGTTTTCGGGAGCCAAGCGCGACGGCGACGGCGTCACCGCCGCGTTGCTCAAGCGCGAAGGGCTCACCGTTGCGAGCGACGAGGACGTGACGCAGGCATAGCGGCGCGCGACCGCTGCGCGCAGCCGGTCTCGACGACGAGGTCGGCCGCTTAGTGCGCGGGGCCGATCGAGTCCAGGTACACGCGCCTTCCGCTCGAAGGTGCGACCACGAGGCGGAGCGTGTGCCTTCCGATCTGTGACCACAGCTTGCCGAACAGCACGCGGCGGTGTTGTGTCGTCGACGCGTACGTGTCCACGGTGGTGAGCAACCGTCCGTCGAGATAGATCGCCACCTTGCCGCACGTGGGACAGCGCTGGCCGGTGACGACGAACCCGCCTGCGTCGGTGGTGATGCTCGCAGCCGCGCCGGCGATCGACGAGCCGCGCAGCGTCCCGCCGTACGCGTACGACTGCACGTAGTTGATCCACCCGCCGCCGTACGAGATCGACGTCGATCGGTCGTCGAGCGGCACGATCGATCGCGCCGATGCCGAGAACACGCCGGTCTCGCTCGCTGTGCGCCCGCGCGCGCGGAACCAATACGTGTGGCCGGGCGTGCCGCGAAACTCCGCGGCTTTGAGCGTCGTTCCGGTGAGCCAGCGTTGCCACGGCCGCCACACCCACCGGCCGCTCGCGTCGCGCACGCGCTCGATCCAATCGACATCGAAGACCGCATCCGTCACCTGATTCCTCCACGACACGACGAACCGCGCGGTGGCCGACGCGTTCGACACCACGAGCGGCGCGCTCACGACGGTGCTGTTGAGGCCGAGCCGCATCTGCGCGGAGTTGGGATCGATCATCAACGAGGACGCATCGACCGCTTCGAACGCTCCCGCGGGAATCGACTTGAGCTCGTCGAGGAAGTCTTCGTTCCAGCCGTCCTCCGCCGTTCCTTGGAAGTACCAGTTCGAACCGTTGTCGGCGAGGATCAGCCCGTGCTTCTTGAACGCGCGCAACACCGTTTGCGTGTCGGAGCGATACCCGGAGACGTCGAAGCTCGCCTTCAACCGGAAGCGCGCGCCCATCGGCGGCAGGTTCGGATCGCTCGCGTAGCCGGCTTGGTGGCGCGCCGGCCACACGTACGAACGGTCCGTGCGCGACGCGGTGACGCGAATCGCGTGATCGACGTTTCCGGCGAGCACCTCGTCGCGCCGCAGCAACCCTGCGAAGACCGGCAGTCCCGCGGCGTCCGCCGACGTCCATCCCGCCGGTCGCAAGGCGTTGGAGTTGAGGTTGAAGATCGCGCCCGACCCCGCCGTCGATCCGTTCGACGAGTACTCCGCAGCGAACAGCTCGTAGAGCGTGCAGGTGTCCTTGTCGATCATGATCGCGTGCCGGTCCGAGCCGCCTTCGATCGTGATGTCGGAGCCGAACGGATACGGACCCGCATCCGACTCGTCCGCGTACTCGAACGCGACGGAGACCTTTTGATGCGTGGAGGACACGATGTTGTATGGGATCCCGTAGGGCACGGTCATGCCCGACGGCCCGAAGTCGGGATGCAGCAGTCGGGTCGGACCGCCCATGGAGCTGAGCCACGCAGCGCTGCGCGCGTGCACCGGCAGCGTGCCGACGTCGGCGTGCCACACGTTGTCGGCGGGGAACACCGGGCACGAGGGAGCGCCCGGCGGAGGGATCGCGGCGGCCGGGCCCGCGCCCACGACGGAGGCGAGCAGCGCCAGCGCGACGGCGATCCGCATGCCTGGATCATCGGCGTCTCCGGCCGTTGCGGTTGAGCGGTCCGGGCGCCGTCGCGACGTGCGTCCACCCGCCGCTGTGACTCGCGACCCTCACCCCCAGCAGGAGAACCACCGTGCCGCGGAGAACCCCAATCACGGGCATCCAGGGCAATTCACGTTCGGCTCAAACGAAAGCGGGGAGTCATGCGAAGGCACACGTGGGCGGTGCTGTTCGTTGCGTTGCCGGTCCTGTTCGGAACCGGCGCGGCGATCGCGGACCACTTCGACGGCGACGCCGGCACGGGGTCGTTCAACCCGCAGCTCACCGTGACGCTCTCGAACACCGTGGTCGATCGGCCCACGACCGTCGACTTTCGCATCACGCAAGAGGACCACGAAGACCCGCCCGTGGTCTCCTACCTGCGCTCGCCGGCGGACTGGCAGTTCGCGTTCGCCACGACGAGTCCCGCGAAGAAGGCCGACGGCATCACGCCGGCGACGAAGTGCGAGGACGCGCTCGACAACCACGGCAACTCCCCGAATGGCACCGGCTGGGGCGCGCAGCTCGATTACTCCAAGCGCACCGACGCGACGATCGCGCGCGCCGAACGTATCGGCAGCGCGTTCCTGAAGCTCCACGCGACCGGCGTCACGCGACCCGGCGAGCCGGCGGAATGGAACGGCTGGCTGTACTTCTTGTCGTACGACGCGAGCAAGCCGTCGGCGCAGTTGTGCGTGTTGCTCCTCACGACCGACACGCGCGTCACGTCGATTCCCGACACGAACCCCGATCCGACCGACGACGAGGACGACATCGAGAACGTTACCGAGCTCGTGTTTCCGTTCGCTATGACCAAGACGGCCACGAGCTGGGAGGTAAAGGCGGACCTCACCGATACCGTCAAGAATGAGGTGTTTCAGGCGCCGTCGCCCGAGAACCCCGCCGGCGTCGACGTGAGCATCATCGAGTTCCGCGCCGATGTTCAAGGCACGTCCGACGGCAACTGGAACGCCGGCGGCGCGATCGCGTTCTCGCGCGCGGCGAAAATCTCCGGCATCAAGACATTCGAAGGACGCTTCCAAACGTGCCCCGCCGACGATCCTACGTACGGTGGGTGCAAGAGCGGACGTCCCGACGTTACCCGCACCTTCGAGCGCGTGATCACGTTGCCGGCGCCTGCGATCACGCAACCCGCGCCGGGAACCACCGACAACGACGGCACGCTGACGATCGGCGGGACCGCGGACCCGCTCGCAAGCGTGCAGCTGTACGAGAACGGCGCTGCGCTCGGTGCGCCGCTCGCCGCGGACGGCTTCGGCGCGTGGTCGGGCTCGTTCTCGTTCGGCGAAGGCGTACACACCGTCGTCGCGCGAACGGTCGACGCAGGCGGCGAGAGCGCCGACTCGAACCCGCGCGTGTTCACGATCGACGTGCCGCCGCCGGCGCCCATCGTGTCGTCGCCCGCTCCGGGAGAGGTCGTCGGCGCCGGTGCGATCGCCGTCGCGGGAACCGCACAGCCCGGATCGACCGTGAAGCTGTACGAGAGCGGCACCGTGCTGTCGTCCACGACTGCGCACGAAACGACCGGCGCGTGGTCCACCACCGTGATGATCACGAGCAAGGGTCCGCACACGCTCATAGCCACGTCGAGCGATGCCGGAGGCGAGAGCGCGCCGACGCCGTTCACGTTCGACGTAACCACCGCGGTGCCGCTCATCATCACGCCCGCGGAAGGCGGCGCGTTCCCCGTCACCGACGTCGTCGTGTCCGGCACCGCCGAGCCCGGCGCCACGGTTGCGATCTCGGAATCAGGCGTGGAGATCGACTCCGCCGTCGCCGACCTCAACGGCGAGTGGACGCTTACGCATGCGTTCGCGGAGGACACGCACTCCATCACCGCTACCGCAACCGGCGTCGACTTGCTCGTGAGCCCGCCGAGCGCCGCACGCACGTTCGCAGTGGACCTCACCGCGCCCACTGCTCCGGTAATCGTTTCTCCGTTGGAGAATGCCGAAGCAGGTTCGGCCACGCTCGTGATCTCCGGAACCTCCGAGCCCGACGCCGCTATCACGTTGAGCGAAGGCGGCGTGCCGTTCGCGACCGGCGTTGCCTCCGCGAGCGGTTCATGGTCGATTCCCGCACAGCTCAGCATCGCAACGCACACCGTGGTCGCAG
>JBIOWR010000244.1:0-21007 GCA_044868775.1 Actinomycetota bacterium | reverse complement strand
CCCCGAGGTCTTGCGCAGCGCGAACGGGCGCCCTTCCGACGTGGCGCAGATCGCGCTCGGCGGAGGCGGCGAAGCCGAGATCGTGCGCGAGGACGGCGGCTTCGTGCCGGTCGCGCTCACGTCGGCGCCGCTGCGCGATCCGGCCGGACAGCCGGGCGGCCGCGTGATCGTGTTCCGCGACATCTCGCGCGAGGCGGAAGCCGAGCGCATGAAGACGGAGTTCCTCTCCAACGTCTCGCACGAGCTGCGGACGCCGCTCACACCGATCAAGGGCTACACCGAGATCCTCAAGCGCAAGCAATTTCCACGACAGAAGGCGCTCGGCTTCCTCGACGGCATCCTCGAATCGACGACGCGCCTGGAGCGGATCGTGGAGATCCTCGTCGACTTCGCCGCGATGGAGGCGGGCCGCCTCAAGGCGCGCACCGAGCCGGTGGACGTGCGCGCGTTCTCCACCGGGCTCGTGCAGCGATGGAAGCAGCGCGCCACAGGGCATACGTTCGCGGTCGAGGTTCCGGCGGGGCTGCCGCGCGTGGACGCCGACCCGCGCCTGCTCGCCAAGGGCGTCGACGAGCTGTTCGACAACGCCGTGAAGTTCTCGCCGCGCGCCCGCAACGGCCGCAAGCCGAGGATCGTGGTGGAGGCGGAGGCCACGCGCGCCGAGGGCGTGCGCTACGTGCGGCTGAGCGTGCGCGACCACGGCATCGGGATCGAGCCCGACGCGATGCCGAGCATCTTCCAGGACTTCCGCCAGCTCGACGGGTCCGAGACGCGCCCGTACGGCGGGCTCGGCCTCGGGCTCGCGTACGCGAAACGCGTGGTCGAGGTGCACCGTGGCTGGATCGAGGTCGAGAGCACGCCCGGGAAGGGCAGCACGTTCAGCCTCCTGCTCCCGCTTGCCGATACCAAACGAGGGGGGTCGGCGCCGCGTGCAACGAAGACGAAGAAGCCGGCTCGAAAGGCAGCACGCAAATGACACACGTTCGGGGGATCGCCGCAGCCGTCGTCCTGACGGTGCTCGGAACCGCGTGCTTCGGCGGCGCTCCCAACCCGGGCAAGACCTTCCGCGCGGCCTCGATCGCCGGAGACGTGCAGTTCCGCCGTAGCGCCACCGCCGAGTGGCAGCCGGTGATGAACGGCTTGCGCATCGCTCCCGGCGCCGAGGTCAAGACCGGCAAGGACGGCGCGATCTCGCTCGCGCGCGACGACGGCGCGCGCGTCGACCTCGGCGCGTCGTCCACCGCGGCGATCCGGTCGGTGCGACGCATCGCCGTGGACGCCGGCCGCGCGCTGGCGACCGTGGATCAGGTTGCGCTCACGATCGAGTCGAGCGGCATCGAGGCGCACGGCAAGCGAAGCGTGTTCCGCGTCGACCGCGGGTTCGCCGTGCGCGTGGGCGTGTACGGCGGCGATGTGATCGTCACCGCGAACGCGGATCGCGTGACGGTTCCGCAGCTGCGCCAGATCGAGGTTGCCGGCGGCATCGTGCCGCGCGACTTCGTTCCGTTGAAGTTCTCCGCCGTCGATCCGTGGGATCGCCAGCTGCTCGCCGACGTGATCGACCTCGACCGCGAGCTTCGCACGTTTGGACGCGCGTTCAAGGCCAACTTCGCATCGCGCGCATCGAATCCTGCCTTCTACTCCTCGCTGATCCCGCAAGTACCGGCGGCCACGTTCTCCGCGCTCATCGCTCGCACCGGCGATCCCGCCGACGTGCTGTTCGGCGTGATCATGACCAGGCGTCTCGGCGGCGTCGCGCCGAGCGTGCTGGCAAGCTTGCTCGAGCTGCGGCTGGCCGGCGCGACCTGGGGATTGATCGCGAAGATCATGCGCGTGTCGTTCCGCGACTACATCAACAGCGTGATTGCGACCACGGTGCCGGGCGCGTCGCCCACGCCGGGCTCCACCGGTGGACCGGGCGGGCGGCCGACCGGCTCGCCGCGCCCGACCGGCAGCAGCTCGCCGCGCCCGACGCGCAGCCCCTCGCCCGGACCTTCGCCCACGGGATCCCCGTCACCGTCGCCGAGCCCGTCGCCGAGCCCGTGCAGCGATCTCGATCGCTTGCTCGGGCAGTGTGGAGGGACGCCGGGCCCGGTTCCCACCGGCGCCCTCGGCTGATCTTTCGCGCCGGGTCGCGTTGAGCGCGTGCGGCGGCCGGCCTTGTTAGTCTTGCCGCCGTGCGCGTCGTTCCTCGCGGACCACAACGACGAAGACGACGGCCGAGCCGTCGCGGATGGATCATCGCGGCAGCGGTCGCCGTCGTCGCGCTGATCCTTCTCGGCGTCGTCGCCGTTTTCTACACCGACCTGTTGTGGTTCAAGGAGGTCGGGTACAGCGACGTCTTCTGGACGCAGTTCCGCACCAAGGTCTTCCTCGGAGCCGTCTTCGGGCTCGCGTTCGCCGGGATGCTCCTCGCGAGTCTCTTCACCGTGCAGAAGGTCACGAGCCCGCACCGGCTCTTCTCCATGGAGGACAGCGCGATCGAGCGCTATCGCGCGTCGCTCAAGCCGTACGTGCGGCTGGCCGTCGTCGGCGTGTCGTTGCTGTTCGGGTTGTTCGCCGGTTCGGGCGCGACGAGCCAGTGGCGATCGTGGCTGCTGTATCGCAACGGCGTCACGTTCGGCGAGACCGACCCGCTCTTCGGCAAGGACCTCGGTTTCTACGTGTTCGATCTGCCGTTCCTTCGATTCGTGTTCACGTGGACGTTCTCCACGTTGCTCGTGCTGACGATCGTCACGGCGGCCGCGCATTATTTCATGGGAGGAATCCGCCTCGACCAGCGCGGCGCGCGAGCGACGCCGCAAGTGAAGGCGCACATCTCCGTCCTGCTCGGCCTCATCGTGTTGCTGAAGGCGTGGGGCTACCGCCTCGACCAGTACGGGTTGCTGTTCTCGCCGCGCGGCACGGTGACGGGCGCCTCGTACACCGACGTGAACGCGCAGAAGCCCGCGCTGACGCTGTTGATCATCGTCGCGATCGTGGTGGCGGTGTTGTTCTTCGTGAACACGCGCGTGCGCGGGTGGACGATCCCGGTCGCAGGCATCGGCTTGCTGATGCTCACGTCGCTCGTGGTCGGCGGTGCGTATCCGGCGCTGGTGCAACGCATTCGCGTCACGCCGGTCGAGCGCATCCGCGAGAAGCCGTACATCCAACGAAACATCACCGCGACGCGCGGAGCGTTCGGTATCGACAAGGTCGCGACGAAACCGTTCTCGGGCGAGACGCGCGTCGATCAGGCGATGCTGCGGCGCAACGCGCAGACCGTCGAGAACATCCGGCTGTGGGCGCCCGACATCCTCGAGGACGTGTACGGACAGCTGCAACGCATCCGCCAGTACTACGACTTCCTCGACGTGGACGTCGACCGCTACACGATCGGCGGCCGCAGGCGGCAGCTCATGCTCAGCGCGCGCGAGATGTCGCAGGCGAGCCTTCCCGATCGCGCGCGTTCGTGGATCAACACGCACTTGATCTACACGCACGGCAACGGCGTTGCGGCGAGTCGCGTGGCCAGCTCGACGGTACAGGGACAGCCCGATGTCGTCGTCGGCAACGTCCCGCCGGAAGTGGTGCCGGGCATGGTGAAGTCCGCGAACACGCGCATCTATTACGGGGAGAGCGGAGGCGAGACTCCGTACATCGTCGTGAAGTCGGGCGTGAAGGAGCTCGATTACCCGACCGAGGATCCGACGCTTGGGAAGAACTCGTACGACGGCAAGGGCGGCGTCGAGCTGTCGTCTCGCTTGCGGCGGTGGGCGTTCGCGTGGAGGTTCCGCGACGCGAACTTGTTCCTGTCGAGCGCGGTGCGCCCGGATTCGCGCATCTTGTTCCGCCGCGGCGTGCGCGATCGCATCGCCCAGGTGGCGCCGTTCCTCAAGCTCGACTTCGACCCGTACATCGTGCTCACGTCGAAGGGATACGTGTGGGTGCAGGACGCGTACACGACCACGAACATGTATCCGTACTCCGAGCGCGTGAACCTCGCCGACGTCACCGCCGGCAAGCTGCGCGGCGACGCCAATTACATCCGCAACTCCGTAAAGGTCACCGTGGACGCCAACGACGGCACGGTCACGCTGTACGTGTTCGACACGCTGGACCCGGTGATTCGCACGTGGCAGCGCGTGTTCCCGACGTCGTTCAAGCCGATCGAGTCCGCGCCTGCCGAGGTGCGCGAGCACTTGCGGTATCCCGAGGACCTGCTGAGCGCGCAAGCGTCGCTGTACACGATCTACCACATGACCGACGCCGACGATTTCTACTCGCGCGAGGACGCGTGGGAGCTGCCGGAAGACCCGCGCAACACCGGCCAGATCCAGCCGCCGTATTACGTGCTGATGCGCTTGCCGGGAGAGAAGAGCGAAGAGTTCATCCTCTTCACGCAATTCACGCCGCGCCAGCGCCAGAACCTCACGGCGTGGCTCGCCGCGCGCAGCGATCCGCAGGGCTACGGACAGCTCATCTCGTTCGTCTTGCCCAAGCAGAAAAACGTCGTGGGACCGAAACAGGTGCTCGCGCAGATCAACTCCGACCCGGTGTTCAGCCCGTTGCGGTCGCTGCTCGACCAGGGCGGCTCGAACGTGCTGTTCGGCAACTTGCTGACGATCCCGATCGAGAACAGCTTCCTGTACGTGCAGCCGATGTACGTGCTCGGCCAAGGCAGCCGCTTGCCCGAGCTGAAGAAGGTCGTCGTGGTCGCCGGCGAGACGGTGAAGGTGGGCGACACCCTCGAGGAAGCGCTGGCGCTGCTCACCGGCGCGGCGCCGCCCCAGACCGGCGGTGGCACCGAGCCGCCCGTGGAGGCAACCGTGGCCGAGCTCATCGCCGAAGCGTTGCGCCACTTCAACGCCGCGCAAGAAGCCTTGAAGCGTGGAGATTTCGCCACCTACGGCCGCGAGCAGGCGGCGATGAAGTCCGCCCTCGACCGCGCCGCTCGCGCCTCCGGCGCGGCCACGCCGTCGCCCTCGCCGACCGCATCGCCCCGCGGCTAGGACGCGCGGAACCGGCGCGAATCGCCCGCCGAAGCACAAGCTGCATGTGCCGCGCACAACGGACCACAACGCGGGTGTCCGTGTGCGCCGCGGTGTCCGAAGAATCCTTTGACTAGGCCACGATAGTCACGATGAGGCGTTAAGGTCCGGCCTTTCCCGGCCCGATGTGAAGTAAGTCGAGTAGCACCCGCAACCTGTTCGCCGATGCAATCGTTTACGAACCAGGGCGAGCCCTGGGAGGGACACCGCTGATGACGGCAACTATCGCATACATGGGGTGGAGTTGGGGTTTCGTCAAGCGCCTGACCGTTTCCATCCTTGTCGTCGTTGTTGCAACCGGCGCCGCAGTTGTCCAATCCCAACCAACTAACGCCGATTCGAGCGTAATCGTCCGCGTGCAGCCGGCGGCGGCAGCGGATGCGATCGCCACGGTGCAAGACCTCGGCGGTCGTGTCGATCGCCGGTACTCCACGTTCGGCGGATTCTCCGCGACGATTCCGGCCGGAACCGAACACGTGCTGTCGAAGGTGAGCGGCGTGCTCGCCGTGACACCCAACGCGCGCATTCGGTTGCTGTCGGACTCCTTTGGCTACGACCCGCAGACGGACATGGGCTCGCTGTACGAGACCGCGCGCATCGTCGGCGCGCCGGCGATGTGGACGCGCGGGTACACGGGCGCGGGGGTCGACGTCGCGCTCATCGACTCGGGCGTGGCGCCTGTCGAGGGCCTCGCGACCGCCGGGAAGATCGTCAACGGCCCGGACCTATCGTTCGACTCGCCCGCCGAGAACCTCCGCTATCTCGACACCTTCGGTCACGGCACGCACATGGCCGGGATCATCGCCGGTCGCGATGCGAACGCGACCGCGCCGTACACGGACTCGAACACCTTCGTCGGCATCGCGCCCGACGCGCGGCTGCTCAGCGTGAAGGTTGCCGCGGCAGACGGCTCCACGGACGTGTCGCAAGTGATCGCCGCAATCGACTGGGTCGTTCAGCACCGCAAGGACAACGGCCTGAACGTGCGCGTGCTGAACCTTTCCTTCGGAACCGACTCGACGCAGAACTACGTCCTCGATCCGCTGGCGCACGCGGCCGAGGTCGCGTGGCGCAACGGCATCGTGGTCGTGGCCTCGTCCGGCAACGCGGGCGCTTCCGCGACGTCGCTGACGGACCCGGCGTTCGACCCGTACCTGATCGCCGTCGGCGCGGACGACCCGCGCGGCACCGAAACCCCCGGCGACGACGCCGTCGCCGACTTCTCGAGCCGCGGCAACGCGCAGCGCCACTCCGACTTCGTCGCGCCCGGCAAGTCCGTGATCAGCTTGCGCGTGCCGAACTCGTTCATCGACACGCAAGCGCCGGGCGGCCGTGTGGGAACCCGCTTCTTCCGCGGCAGCGGAACGTCGCAAGCCGCTGCCGTCACGTCCGGCGTCGCCGCGCTGATGATTCAGCACCGGCCCACGCTCACGCCTGATCAGGTGAAGGCAATTCTGATGTCGAGCGCGACTGCGCTCAAGAACTCCGACTCGACGGCGGCGGGCTCGGGACTCATCGACGCGGCGAAGGCACGCACGTCGCCGACGCAGCCGACGATGACGCAAGTGTTCGCGCCCTCCACCGGCACCGGCACGCTCGAAGGCTCGCGCGGCTCCTACCACGTCGTGGACAACGGCGTCGCGCTGACGGGCGAGAAGGACATCTTCGGCGCAGCGTTCAACACCGCGCAGTGGGCGCCCGCCGCGGCCGCCGGCTCCACGTGGAGCGGCGGAACCTGGAACGGGTCGACGTGGTCTGGCAGCACCTGGAGCGGCTCCACCTGGTCGGGCAGCACGTGGTCCGGTTCGACGTGGTCGGGCAGCACCTGGAGCGGCCACACGTGGTCGGGCAGCACCTGGAGCGGCAGCACCTGGTCCGGATCGACATGGTCGGGCAGCACCTGGAGTGGCAGCACCTGGAGCGGTAGCACCTGGTCGGGCGGTCCCTGGCCAGGTAGCACCTGGTCCACGGCGAGCTGGGGGGGATAGTGACATGACGCGTCGTCGGGGCGACGCGAAACGATCGGGGCGGCGAGTCGTCGGACTCATCGCTGCGATGGGGGCCGTCGCCCTCACGCTCGTCCTCGTCGTCATCCCTCGCCTCGACGCCGTACGCCCGCCGCATCGCTTGCCGTGGTGGGGGCTCGTCCTCGGCTTCGCCGCCAGCGAAGTGCTCGTCATCCACTTGCCGATGCGCCGCGACGCGCACTCGCTGTCGATGTCCGAGCTTCCCCTCGTCATCGGCTTGTTCTTCTCGTCGCCGCTTTCGATCGTCACCGCGCGCGTCGTCGGCGCCGGCGCGGCGCTCGTCGTGCATCGCCGCCAGCGAGGGCTGAAGCTCGCGTTCAACACCGTCCAGCTCGGTCTCGAATCGGCGATCGCCGTCATCGTCTTCTCGGCGCTGATGGGCGACGTCGGCGAGTCGATCACGACCCAGAGCTGGTTCGCCGCGCTCGCTTCGATCCTATGCGTGGACGTGCTCGGCGCGTTCACGGTGACGACGGTGATCTGGCTCAACGAAGGATCGTTCGGAAAGAAGCTTCTTCGCCAAGTGCTCGTCTCCGGCTCGGTCGCCGCGCTCATCAACACCGCGATCGGCCTGCTCTCGGTGACGACGTTGTGGCGCGACCAGGCCGCGGGGTGGCTGCTGGCGACGCTCGGCGTAATCCTGTACCTCGGCTATCGCGGGTATGCGTCGCTCACGCAGCGGTACGTCGGCTTGCAGCAGCTGTACGAGTTCACGCGCTCCATCGTGCGCTCGCCGCGTGCGCAGACGTCGATGCAAGACATGCTCGGACGCGTGCGCACGCTGTTGCGCGCGGAGATCGCCGAGGCGACGCTGTTCACCGGTGAGCCGGACGACGCCGTGTCGATCACGCTCGGCCCCGACGACAGCTTCTCCTCGACCGAGCACGGCGTGAAGTGGGGCGAAGGCAGCGTGTGGCAGGACGTCGTCGTCGCCGACAAACCGACGCTGGTCGCACGCAACACCAAGGACGAGCGCTTGCGCGCGTTCCTGCGCGAGCAGCAGTTCCGCGACTGCATCATCGTCCCGCTCCACGACAACGACAGCATCATCGGAGTGCTCGTTGCCGCCGACCGGCTCGGCGAGGTGAGCACCTTCGACGAAGAAGACCTGCGGCTCTTCGCGACGCTGGGCAACCACGTTGCGACGTCGCTCGCGAACGGACGGCTCATCGACCGCCTTCGCCTGGAGGCCGCCGAAAAGGAGCACCAGGCGCACCACGACGCGCTCACCGGTCTCGCGAACCGAACGCTGTTCCACAAGCGCGTGCACGACGCGATCGTCGACGCGCGCACCTCGGGTGCGCTCGTTGCGGTCATGCTCATGGACCTCGATCGATTCAAGGAGATCAACGACACGCTCGGTCACCACAACGGCGACGAGCTGCTGCAGGAGGTGGCCGTGCGCCTCACCGAAACGCTGCGCGGATCGGCGACGGTCGCTCGCCTCGGCGGAGACGAGTTCGCGATCTTGCTGAGCGGGATCGGAGAGATCGACGAGGCCATGAAGATGGCGGACCAGATCCTCGAAGCGCTGCGCCGGCCGTTCCTTCTTGATCAGCTCTCGCTCGACGTGGGGGCCTCGATCGGCCTCGCGTTCTACCCGGATCACGGGGGCGAGGCGGACACGCTGCTCCAGCGAGCGGACGTCGCGATGTACAGCGCGAAGGCGAGCGGAGAAGGCATGGAGCTGTACTCGCCGGACCGCGATCAGTACAGCCCGCGGCGGCTCGCGCTCGTCGGAGATCTGCGCCGCGCGATCGACCGCGCCGAGCTGGTGTTGCACTACCAGCCGAAGGTGGACCTCCGCAGCGGACAGGTCGTCGGCGCCGAGGCGCTCGTGCGCTGGCGTCACCCGAAGTTCGGATTCCTCGCTCCCGACGAGTTCATCGGCATCGCCGAACAAACCGGCTTGATCCATCAGCTGACGACGTACGTGCTGCGCGCCGGCCTGCAAGAGGTCCGCGCGTGGCACGACCGCGGGCTCACCATCGGCATCGCGATCAACGTCTCGGCGCGCAACCTCGTCGACTCCTCGTTGCCGGAGCAGATCGGGGCGCTTCTGGCCGAGAGCAAGGTGCCGCCGTCGTCGCTCACGCTCGAGATCGTGGAGACTTCGATCATGGCGGACCCGACGCGTACCCTCGTCGTGCTCGAACGGCTCGCGGAGATGGGCATTCGCTTGTCGGTGGACGACTTCGGCACCGGCTACTCGTCGCTGTCCTATCTCAAGCGACTGCCGGTGAACGAGGTCAAGATCGACAAGTCCTTCGTCATGAACATGAAGGAGGACCCCAACGACGCCGCGATCGTCGGATCGATCGTCGACCTCGGCAACAACCTCGGCCTCAGCGTCGTCGCGGAGGGTATCGAGGACCCCGAGACCGTGGACCGGCTCGTCGAGCTTGGTTGCGCGGTTGGCCAGGGCTACTACCTGGGCCGCCCCCTCCCGGCCGTGCACCTGCAACGTCTCATCGTGCGCCAAACCACGCCGCTCAAGGCCGTGCCCTCATCGCCCGCTTCGGAGCGCCGCGGGATCGCGTAACTTCCCCGTTGGTTGCACTATGCGTGCGGATGCTAGAGTGTCACCCACGACGCGGGGTGGAGCAGTTCGGTAGCTCGCTGGGCTCATAACCCAGAGGTCGCGGGTTCAAGTCCCGCCCCCGCTACTACACGAAAACCCCAGGTCAGACGGCCTGGGGTTGTCCTTTTCCGGCTTCCTGCGATTCGGGACGAAACGGACGGGATGTAGCGCAGGATGTAGCGGCTCGGCGAGGACTCGTCTCCGAGGGCCGTTTCTCACCGACGATGACCGTGGCACGCGTTCGGTGCCCGAACTCGCTTCGGCCGCACACCCGGACGGGTGACGATCCCGTCGTGACGCGACGTGTGGCCCCGTGTCGCGAGCTTCGCCCGATGCCGGGCCGAACCCACCCGGCCCCGGCGCGTGGCCCGTGGGCGCGCGTCGTCGCGGCGTCGCGCGCAACCGGCCGCGACCCGCTCCCGCCACGCCCGAAGAACGTCCCCAGACGGCCGCGCAAACAATTCTTGAAAAGAATGCTTGCTGCTGCTTGAGATCGCCGGGGCGTGGAGCGAGAGATAGCACGCCGGACCGGCCGGCAACGAAGGAGGAACACCCGCATGCGCAACACCGTCAACGAAGACCACGCCGCGCGCCTCGAGCGCCGGCGCACCCGCGACCGCATCGCGCAAGCGATCGCGCACGCGGGCCTGAGCCCCACCTGGCGCGCCAACGGCTTCGACGGCCAGGACGTCCGCCGCGGCGACGGCTACAGCCTTCGCCTGGCCGCCAACGACACCGCGATCGAACTCATCGGGCTCACGCCCTCCGACGTCGTCTGCTTCGACGCGCGGTTTTCCTCCGGCACGCCCACCGAGGTCATCGGCGCCGCGATCGCCGCCGCCTGGCTGAAGCTCGGATAGGCGAAGCGATGACGGACGCCACCATGACCGCACCCCGGCGGCCGCACACGCCGGCCGCACCCGACATCGCGCCCGAGGTGATCGTGGCCCGCATCGCCTGGACCTTGCGCGAGCTGGGGCTCGCCGGGCTCGCCGAGATCCTGGAGAACGAACCGACGCTCCGCCCGATCGTGGCGGTCGAGGGCCACGCGGTGCTCCAGCGCCGCTGCGGCCGCGTGGCCGCCGACGCCTTCGGCGTGCTCGCGCGCATGACCTACCACCCGGCCCACCGCGCCCGCGCCGCGATCGTCGAGACCGTGGCGGCCGCAGGCGACGCCGACGCCGTGCGCGCGATGGCGCGCCACCAGTAACGCTCCTGCGACGCTCGGCGCGCTCGCGCGCATGACCGTCGACGTCGCCAGCGGCACGTCGTCCCGAAGTGGTTGCCGCCCGGAAAATGACCGCTTGACTGTCGGGGCCTGTTCGTCGATGTGTGTGTGCCACCGGCAACCGGCGACGACACGGAGGCAACCATGACCACCGACCAGCTGCGCGACACCCTCGCCAGCGCCCAACGAAGCCTCGACGCGGCACGCGCCGCGCACGCCGTGGCGGCCGGTGCCCTCGCCGCGCTGGCGCAGGCGGGCAACGAACACGCCGCCCGCGACCTGGCGCGCGCGCGAGCGCGCGTGGATCACTTGGACGACTACGTCGCCTACCTGACCCACCAGCTCGCCGCGCTCGAAGGCGGCGTCGAGGCGACCAGCTATCCCCAATGGCTCACCGAGACGATCGAGGCCGTTCCCGACGAGACGGCGCTGCGCGCAGCGCTCGAGGACTTGGTCGCGCTCGGCGTCGCGCGCCGCGCGGGCGAGGGCTACGTCATCGCCGCGCCGCACGGCGACGACGACGCCACGCACTAGTCGAGGCCCAACACGCCGGTGACCGGCCACCGCTCCGGCGGGATCTGCGGCCGGCCCATCCACGCGAGGAGCGCTTCGGCCACCCCGCACCGCTCGCACACCAGCGTGTGGTCATCCGCCCGGCTGAGCGCCCGGGACCGCGGCGGGCTGGCACCGCCGCATCGCGGGCAGCGGTCACGCGCGCGATTGCGCTTGCTCATCGCGCGCGATCTCCCACGAGCACCACCATGTGACCGAGCGCGGACAGCAACCCCGGATACAGCGCGGCGAACGGTTCGGGCATCGGCGCGCCGAGCGCGCGCCCGGCCGCGTCGGCGATCCAGGACCGCGCGCCGTAGAGCTCGACGGGGGAGTCCCAGTCGATCGAACCACCGTCGTCTCGCCCATACGGCCACGCGAACGAGGACGCGGACGTGCGCGTGACGTCGTGGACGAACACCGCCTCGCGCGCACGCGCGTCGCCGGCCAGCGACGCCGGCAGCGGCTCGTCCCCGGCGGCCTGGCGATACCACCCGTCGACGATCACCACGACGCGGTCGGCACCTACTGCCGACCCCAGCGCGATGGCTTCGGTGAACGCGGCGTGTTTGGACGCTTGATCGCCGAACCGGCGCACGAACACCGCCCCGGCCGGCAGCCCGCCGCGGTGAAAGCACACCATCGGCACC
Source organism: Actinomycetota bacterium (assembly GCA_044868775.1). Taxonomy (GTDB): domain Bacteria; phylum Actinomycetota; class AC-67; order AC-67; family AC-67; genus JBIOWR01. Next base: position 8,939 of record JBIOWR010000244.1, on the reverse strand, counting down.
ACCGCGCGCCCCTCGGTGACGGCCTGGCCGACGACGCCGGCGATGAAGCGCCGGTAGTGGGGGTTCACGACGAGCCCTCGCGTCGCAGCCGCTCGAGGTGCAGGCGACCCCGTAGCGTGAGCAGCAGGCGATCGCCGTCGCGCCGCACGTAGCCGTCGGCGATCATCGCCTCGATCGCCGCGCGCACGCCGGGGGCGTGCTCGATGCCGTAGCGCTCGGCGAAGTCGCGCCACATCGTTTCCTCGCCGCCGTCATTCGTGTTGCGCATACCTCTCGTCATCTGCCTGCCGTTCCTTTCTCAGTCGGTTCGGACTACCAGCGCCCCGCGACGTCGGCGGCTTGGCGCGCCATGTCGGGGAGCACGTGGGCGTATTGGGTGAGCGTGAAGGCCTCGCTCGCGTGCCCGAGGCGCCGGGAGACCACGTTGGCCGGCACGCCCGCGCGCAGCAGCAAGGTCGCGTGGGTGTGGCGCACGTCGTGGATCGAGATCTCGCGCACCCCGGCCTCCCGGCACAGCTCCCGGAACCGGTGGCCGAGCCACTTGGTGGGCGCGACGCGTTTTCCGTCCGCACGCACGAACATCGCGTGGGCGTCCCGGCCGAGCCGGCGCACGCGCGTCGCCTTGCGCAGCTCCAGCAGCAGCCGCACCGTCTCGGCGTCGAGGTCGATGCTGCGCCGGCCTCGTTTGGTCTTGACGTCCTTGAGCACGTGACGGCCGCCGACGACGGCGAACTGCCGCCGGACGGTGACGGTCATGTTCGTGGGATCGAGATCCTGGTCCTCCAAGCCCAGCAGCTCCCCGCGACGCACCCCGGTCTTGACCAGCGTGCGCCACAGCGCCGCCAGCTCGTCGGAGGCCGCGACGGCGAGGAAGCGTTTCGTCTCCTGTTCGGTCCACACCCTGCGCTCGGCGCGCTCGAGCACGCGCCCGGCCATCGCGCCCGCGGCGGGGTTCGCGCCGATGTGGACCCCGACGGCGTCCACCAGCGCGCGGTGCAGCGCGTCGTGGACATAAGGCACCGCGGCGGGGGAGATCGCGTCGTAGGCGGCGGCCACGTCGCCAGATTCGAGGTCGGCGAGCTTGGTGCGCCAGACCGGCAGCGCGCGCAGGTGGCGCAGCGCCGCGCGGTAGCGCGCGGCGGTGTTGCCGGGCGAGCGGTGTTCGTATCGCTCGATCCAGCCGTCGAGGTACTCGCCGACCGCCATGCGCCCGGTGCGGCGCTTGACGCCCTTGGTGCGGTCCCCGAGCTGGCCGCGCCGCCAGTCGCGCGCATCCTCCAGCCGCTCGAAGACCTTCGTCGGCAAGTGGCGCTTGCCCGTCGCGTCCGTCCACCAGGGTGCGGTCGCGCGATAGCGGGTGGCGCCGGAGGCGAAGGTGACGCGGTAGATGCCCTCGGCGTTCTTGACGCGGTCAACGGTTTGCTTGGACGCCACGGCTAGCGACCTCCCAGCAGCTGCTGCACGCGCGCGAGCGAGCGGCCGATCACCCGGGCGATCTCGCGCTGGGACGCGCCCGCGCGCTCGGCGCGACGCATCACCGCGAGCCATTCGCGGCGCACCAGGCGCTGGCGCTCGGCGAGATCGGCGACGTGCTGCCGATACCGCGCGGTTGCGTGCTCCAGAGCGACCAACGCCTGGGCCTTGTCCACGAAACCCTCCTTGGAAACCCGCCTCGCGAATTGCGAGGTCGTGATTCATCACTCCGATCGCGGGAAGTGTCAAGACCCCCTGAACGCCTTTTTTCGCAGGCGTTTCCGGCTCGGCGAGGTGTGGCGAGGAATGGCGAGGACGGCGCTGACGACGTTGCCGCCGTTAACGAAAACCCCGGCGAAAGCCATTCCCACGACCGCCCGGGGAAGGCACAATCGCCGCCCGTATGCACGGCACGGACGGCGAAGGGAGCCAGTGTGATCGACCAGCTGCACGAAGTGATGACCCCGGACGAGGTCGCGATGCTCCTGCGCATCGCGCGGCGCACGGTGACCCGCATGGCGCTTGACGGCGAGATCCCGTGCCGCATCGTGCGCGGCCGCGGCGGGCGCCGCTACCTGTTCAGCCGCGAAGCGGTGATGGCGTGGCTCGAGCAACGCGCACCCGGCGAGCCGCGCGCGTGATCGATGCGCTTCGGGTCGCTGTTCGCGGGCGTCGGCGGCATCGACCTCGGGCTCGAGCGCGCCGGGATGGGTTGCGCGTGGCAGGTCGAGACCGACGCCTACTGCCGCGCCGTGCTCGCGCGGCACTGGCCCGGCGTCCCCCGCTACCACGACGTGCGCACGATCGACTGGCGCGAGGTGGCGGCGGTGGACCTCGTCGCGGCGGGGTTTCCGTGCCAGCCGGTGTCGGTCGCCGGAAAGCGGCTCGCGCAAGCCGATGAACGGTGGCTCTGGCCCGAGGTCGCCCGCTGCCTTCGCGTCCTTCGACCGCGACTCGCGCTCCTGGAGAACGTCCCAGGGTTGCTTGTTCGAGGAATGGGCGACGTTCTCGGCGACCTGGCCGCGTGCGGGTATGACGCGGAGTGGGACTGCATTCCGGCTGCCGCCGTCGGCGCCCCGCACCTTCGCTACCGCGTCTTCGTCGTCGCGCGACGCGCCGGCGTTGTGGCCGACGCCGGTGGCCTCGACCAACCGCAAGAGCAGGCGCGCGATGACGTCCTCGACCCACGGTGGCCAGAGCTCGCCGCCGGGCCTGGAGCAAGCCGTGGAGATGAGCCTGGGACTGACCCCGCGCGAGCTGTGGCCGACGCCGGTGGCGCGCGACCGTCACTCGGTTGCGAAGGTGCGACGGGGCAAGGACTCACTGGCGCGCGGCCACGAGCTGGTGCCACCGCTTGCGATCGCGGTGCAGAACGCGTCTTCGCGCGACGCCCGCAACCTCGCGACTGGTGGGCAGCTGAACCCGACGTGGGTCGAGTGGCTCATGGGGTTCCCGCTCGGGTGGACCGTCTGCGCGCGCTCGGCAACGCGGTCGTCCCGCAGGTCGCGGAGTGGATCGGCCGGCGCATCCTCGAGGCGCAGGTGAGCTGATGCGCCACGGATCGCGCTCCACGTTCGACCGCTACAAGTGCCGCTGCGACGCCTGCGTGGAGGTCGCGCGCACCTACTACCGCACCTACGCGCGCACGCGACACCGGGCGCGCGCGGCGCGCACGCGACGCGCCGGTGCCGGCTCGACCGGTCGCACGAGAGCACGCGCACATGAGCGACGCACACCTCAAACCCCCGACCGCGCCACGTTCACGTCCGTGTTGCCGGCGCCGCCGCTGCTCGACGTGATCACGCGGTGGTGCGTGATCCAGGTGGTGCGCCACGGCGACGCGCGGCCGCTGCAAGAGCTCGCGCGCCGGACCGGGGTCACCGAGCGCACGCTGCAGCGCATCGTCGCCGGGCAACCGAGCGTGTCGATTTCAAGCGCCGACCGGATCTCCCGCGCGCTCGGGCGCCACCCGTCCAACGTCTGGCCCCGGGAGTGGGAGGCGGTCTAGTGGCGCGCATCCGCACCATCAAGCCGGAGTTCTTCACCTCCCCCGACGTGTGCGCGCTCGGCGTGGCGGCGCGCCTGACCTTCGTCGGGCTGTGGACGATCTGCGACGACCACGGCCGCTGCCCCGCGGACGCGCGCGTGATCAAGGGGGCGCTGTGGCCGCTCGACGACGACGTCGGCGCCGCAGACGTCGAAGATCACCTCGCCGAGCTTGAAAAGCGCGACATGATCGCGCGGTACTCGGCCGGCGGGCGCGCATACCTGTGTGTGCGCGCCTGGGACCGCCATCAACGCCCCACGCACCGCGGCCGGCCGAAGTACCCCGCGCCGCCGTATCAGGACGAGGAGGAACGGCTAGGACCGAGCTTGTTCGACCAGGACGCCGGAGATTCTCCAGAGCACTCCGGAGGATTGCCGGAGGGCTCCGGTGAGGTGCCAGAGGGCTCCGGCAAACCTCCTCCGGGAACAGGGAACAGGGAACAGGGAACAAGAGAAAACTAACCCCTTACCCCGCGCGAAGCGCGCGGGGTGACGACGGCCACAAAGGCCAGCATCGCAACTGCCGCGCGTGCGGCACGAACCGTCGCGCGGTGGCACGCCGCGAACGCGCGATCTCAGGCGCGGAGACCTTCGGGCGCAACCGCGCCCACGTCTACGCGACCGACCCCGACGCCGCGCGCGAGTTCCGCGACGAGCTGGCGCACGCCTACCCCGGCGACCCGGAGCTTGCCGCGACCGCGTTCGCGGCGTTCACCCGAGCACGAGAGGAGGCGCATGCGAAGACGACCTGAACGATGCGACGCGTGCGGGCGCGCGCTGTTGTGGGCGCGCACCAGGCGCGGGTGTTGGATTCGCCTCGACGCCCAGGCCTATCCGGACGGCAACGTGCTCGTGGAGCGCGTGCCGAACGACGCGCCGCGCGCCACGGTGTTCCCACGGCGCATGCGCATCACACCGGTTGCCGACGCGCAGTCGGTGCATCGCGCGCACCGCGCGGCGTGTCCCGCTGCGAGGTGGCCCAGGTGACGACGCGCGATCGCTGGCAGCGCCCCGACGACGTCGGCTACCGGCCCCCGGCGCTGCTGCGCCTCGAGGGCGCGTTGCGCGCGCTCTACCTCGCGGCGCATCCGCCGACGAGCGCGCCGCTGCAGTCAGGCCGCGGCTCGGGTGGCGGGTGGAGCAACGAGGCGACGCCCGACGCGGTGCGCGAGCGGCTGCGCGCGAACTTGAAACACGTCACGCGCGAGGTCGACCGGCTCGCCACGCGCGCGCTGCGCTATGCGTTCCCCGACGAGTTCGCCGGGGAGTACCAGCCGCCGCGGATCAGCTGCTCGCGATGCCGCAAAGGCCAGCGCCGGGGAGCGGCGTTCTGCGACCGCTGCGGGCTGCCGCTCGAACAGCTGCAGTCGCCACAGTCGGGCGATCCCGGCCATGCCGGGACGCAGGGGGAGTGAGCAGGAAAAATGTTTGCGATCTCACGTTTAGGGCTCCAACCAGCGGGGACGCTGGGGGGCAGAATCCCACAGTTGCGCCTCCGTGCCTCGCAAACCCCCCTCTCCCTGCACCGCAGATCCGCGTTGCCGCGCGCTGGTTCCAGGCGGCGGTGCTTGCCCCCGTCACCGCCGCCCGCGCGACCGCGAACGCGACCGGCGCGCCAAGCGAAACCAGCCGTGGCGATGGGTCTACAAAGATCCGCGGTGGCCGCCGCTGCAACGACGGGTTCTCGCCGAGGAACCGTGGTGCCGGTGCGGGTGCGGCGCGCGCAGCGAGGTGGTGGATCACGTCACGCCGATTCGGCATCGCGTCGATCTCGCGTTCGACCGCGCGAACCTGCAGGCGCTTTCGGCGCGGTGTCACTCAGCCAAGACGGCGCGCGAAAACGGCTTCGGCGGTGCGCACGCCTAGCAAAGACCTCCCGCCTCACAACGCGATGGCGCCGGCGCCGCTCGTCGGAAGCGGTCTGCGCGGCTCGCGTGTTCCGGCATCCGGCGGCATCGCACCGCCGGGGTCTTCCTCGATGCACCGGCGCCCGCGACGTCGCGCAAACCATGCTCGAACCCAGGCAAGGCGCAGCCTCATCGGCGGTTGGGCTCGGCAACGTCGCATCGCATTCCAGGATGACATTCCCCGGGTGCCGTGCCAAGTGGAGGTCCGATCAGGTTCCCTCGGCGCGAAAGAGCACGCATGAACACCCCGTCCCTCTACGACCGCGCGGATCTCGCGCCGTTGCTGCAGCGCTGGCAACGGCTGCTCGGCCTGGACGGCTGGCAGATCACCGCCCGCTACGCCCGCACCTACGACGTCGAGGACGGCCGGCAAGCCGAGAGCGCGATCAACCCCCGCACCCTGTGCGCGGCGATCACGATCGTCGAGCCGATGGACTGGTCGACTGAGTGGGTCGGTGTCGTGGACGTCGAGCAAGCGCTCGTCCACGAGCTGGTGCACGTGGCCACCGCGGACTGGCTCGCACGCGAGGACTCCGCCGAGGACGTGGCGCGCGAGCAAGCGATCGTGCGCATCGAGCGCGCGTTGGTCACCCTCGCGCGCGGCGGCGTCCACGACGACGCACGCACCATCGGGTGATCGGTTCTCGGCCGAGCCGGACAACCCAGCTCCGCCGACGCAGCACGGTTGGGAACGGCACGGCATCACAGGGCATGGACGGCGAGTTTGACTTGTTAGCACGGCGAGGAACGGCAAGCGACGGTGGGGTACCACCGGGAACCGACGAGCATGGACCACCGGGGGGGCCGCGCGTGAACGCCGCCGAGTTATTGGAAAATGCTTTCGCTCGGCTACGTGCGGCGAGGCACGGACCGCCAAGGAACACGCAACGACCGGCACGGCCAGACGGGCTCGTGACGAAAACCCCCTCCAGCGGCCCGAAGATCGCGATTTTGACCCCGAAAACAGCCCCAAACTCGGGGTCGAGGAGCGCAAAACCGCCGCAAAATCACCCCAAAAGCCCCACAGTGACGTCAAAACGTGTCCTGGTTTGCGCAGATTGGCGCACCCGAACGCGCGCAATTGAACGTTTCTCGACGATTCCGACGCCACAATCCCCGCCTTCCGAGGCGGGGATTTTTCATTCGGCCGGACGTTAGTCGTGGTGCGTTGGCTTCGCGCCGGCGTCACGCGCATCGCTGTGTTCCTCGCACGCGCCAGCACCGACGCTTTGAGACGTCGGTGCGCTGCGAGGTGGCTGACTGGCCGGTGCGGACGCAGTTGCCTCAGCGTGCTACGGATCGAGAACGGAACGAAGATCGCAAGGATCAGTCACACCCGGTCGATTCAGTTGGGTGACATTGCGCCCTTAGAGACCGGCCGAAGCGAGGAGGCAACCGGGCACGGTTCCGGCGCCGACGAGGTCTGCGACGAGGGTCGACGCGGCTCCACTTTCGCGCGAACCCGCCGAGCACGAGCGCGGACCGCGATCGCGCAGGAACACGTCCGCGCTTGCGTTCGTGTCGCCGGCGACGAGGTTCGATGCCTCTGACTGGAACACGATGTACCGTCCGTCCGCGCTCAGCGAGGGACCATCGACAGCGCGGTCGGCGAACACGCCGGAGTACGGCATCTCCTCGCGCGTCGTCGTGCCGGTCAGCAGGTCGCGAACGACGACGTAGCCGGCCATGTCTCTGGCATAGGTGACGAACGCAACCGCCCACCCGTCTGCCGATATTGACGGGTCGAAGCTGAGTTCATCGGCGGGAAGGCCATGTTGGGTCACCGACGCCAGGATCGTCGTGGATGCTGCAATGTCGCGGACAAAGATGTCAGCGACGCCGTTGACGTCGAGAGCGACGAGGTTGGATGCGGAGGAGGCGAATGCCACTCGATTGCCGTCCGCGGAGATCGACGGTTCCGAGCTGACCGAGTCCGCGAGATCCCCGTCGCGGCCGACCGACACCAGCTCCACCGTTCCTGTGAGCGAATCGAACCTGAAGACGTCGGGTGCACCGTTGACGTCTCCTGGGACGAGGTTCGCTGCGTACGATTGGAACGCCACGAATCTGCCGTCTTCCGAGATCGTCGCCGCATCGCTTTCCGCGTTGCCGCCGCCACCGGAAAGGCTCTTGGAGGCGATGTGCGTCGTCCCCGCAGCGACGTCGTACACGTACACCTGTGATCCGACGGCCAGGTCGAAGACGGTGGCATAAGACGTGAACGCGACGTGGCGACCGTCGGCGGAGATCGAGGGACTGAACGACGCTCCGTCCCCCACGTAGGGTCCATTCCGAGATGCAAGCGTTGTCTCACCGGTGAGTCGATCGTGCAGATACACATGCGACGTGGACGAATCCACGCCCAGCGTCCTGGCGCGCGACTCGAACGCGACGTACCGGCCATCCGCGGAGATCGAGGAGTTGACGCTGTCCGCGTCGCTTTGCGTGCCGTCGGACGCCACGGAGACCCGCGTGGTCGTGCCGAGGAGGCGATCGCGAACGAAGACGTCCTCGAACCCGTTGGTGTCGTCGGAGACGAGGTCCGACGCTTGCGACTGAAACGCAACGTAGCGGCCGTCCGCCGATGTCCGGCCTGAGCTGCTCGTTCCGTTCGCCTCCGCGCCGGTCGAAGAAAGCGAAACCCGCGACGTGCCTGAATGACCCGCGTGCGAACCTGTGAGACTCGTCAGCGTCGCGACGACGGCGAGGCTCCCGAACAGCCGCGTCCAGCCATTTCGGTTCCGCCCGGCGCGTCCGCTCGTGCCCAGCCGTGACCTGCCGAGACCGCCCATTGACACTCCCTGAAAGGCTTCCTCGCTTCATTCGACGCCAACAGGGCCCTCCCCTTGCCGGCGCCCGGGTACTGCCGCTCATTTGTCATTGGATGTGGGGTGAACGTGCCGGCCGATCCGTGACAGGGACCTCGATCGGTCGCACGCGAAGCTCGTCTTCCTCGACGGTCACCTCTCGGTAGAGGTTGTTTGGAGTCCAGAGGGAACACACCCGCCGCGCCGACGACGACGTGATCGAAGTTGGCCCGCTTTCTCCGGGCGAGGTCGTGGCGGACGTTCCAGCCTTCGCCGGCGAGCGGACGCAATTGCTTGGCTGTTTGCCGCTCGCCTCGCTCCGGGCTCTCCATTTTTCGATGTGATGCGGCTGGGACTCTCGCAGCGCGATGTAGATCATGGCGGCGCCGCCCGCCATCATGCCGAGCCAGAGCTTGGGCGCGCCGTCGACGAGGGTGCCGATCACGATGAAGATTCCCACCACGAGCGCAACGACCGCCAGGATCGGCCGCAGCACACGCGAGCGCCAGGCGCGCGCAAGGCTCGCGAACCGTTCCGCGGCCGACGCCCGGCCTTGCCGAACGTGGTGATGAGGAAGTCGCCGAACTCCAGAGGCAGTGGGTATCCCTCAGGCGCGACGGGAAGCGTTGCAAGGTTGCGCGCCGGGCCCGTCGAGAACGATGCTCAGCCCTGGTCGGCGGTCGCGAGATACGCGGTGACGCGATCG
>JBIOWR010000243.1:0-8625 GCA_044868775.1 Actinomycetota bacterium | reverse complement strand
GCATCGGACCGGCCGGCACCGGCAAGTCGTACCTCGCCGTGGCGCTGGCGGTGCAGGCGCTGCAGAGCAAGCAGGTCGAGCGCATCGTGCTCACCCGCCCCGCGGTCGAGGCCGGCGAGCGACTCGGGTTCCTCCCCGGCACGCTGTACGAGAAGATCGACCCGTACATGCGGCCGCTGTACGACGCGCTGTACGACATGATGGACCCCGAGCAGATGGCGCGCTTGATCCAGCGCGGCACGATCGAGGTGTCACCGCTCGCTTACATGCGCGGCCGCACGCTCAACGATTCGTTCATCATCCTGGACGAAGCGCAGAACACCACGCCCGAGCAGATGAAGATGTTCCTCACGCGTCTCGGGTTCGGCTCCAAGGTCGTCGTGACCGGCGACATCACGCAGGTCGATTTGCCGCAAGGGCACCACTCCGGATTGAACATCGTCCGTGAGATCCTCACCGGCATCGACGGCGTGGAGTTCGTGTATCTCACCGCGGAAGACGTCGTGCGCCATAAGATCGTGCAAGACATCGTTGAGGCGTACCGGCGATTCGACGAGACCAAATAAATGGCCGACGACCCAGATCCCGGCGGTACGGGGGAGCATCTCCACAAGGTGGACGTGACCGACGAGCAAGCCTCGCCGGTGAGCTGGGCGTGGCTCTCCCGCCTCGCGCGCCACGCGCTCACGCTGCTCGCCATCGCCGAGAACGCGGAGCTTTCGATCGTGCTCGTCGAGCCCGAGCGCATGGCGGAGCTGAAAGCGTCCTACTTCGGCATCAACGAGCCCACCGACGTGCTCGCGTTCCCGATGGACGAGCGCACGCCGTCGGGTGTGGGCCCGTACGTGCTCGGCGACGTGGTGCTGTGTCCCGAGATCGCGCGGCGCCAAGCCGTCGAGTTCCGGCGCTCCACCGACGACGAGATCGCGCTGCTGCTCGTGCACGGCATCCTGCACTTGCTCGGACACGATCACGCCGAGGACGACGAGCGCGAGCGCATGCAAGCCGAAGAGGAGCGCATCCTCGGGACCTTCGCGGGAGCGAGCGCGTGAGAGACGCCGGCCAGCTCATCGGGATCTTCGTGCTGCTCTTGCTCGCGGGCGTGCTCGCCGCCGCCGAGGTTGCCATCACCCGCGCGAGCCGCGTGCGCGTGCTCGCGATGGTCGAAGACGGACGCAAGGGATCATCGACGCTCATCAAGATCGTGGAGGATCCGGCGCGGTTCCTCAACGTTGTGTTGCTGCTGGTGCTCGTGTGTCACACGACGGCCACCACGCTCGCGGCCGACATCGCGATCCGTCACGACCTGCCGCTCGGCGAGCTGATCGCAACCGTGGCGATGACGACGCTCATCTTCGTGTTCGCGGAGGTGGCGCCCAAGACGTTCTCGGTGCAGCACACCGACCGCGTCGCGCTGATGCTCGGGCGAGTGATCTACGCGCTCGGACGGTTCCCGCCGCTGTACGCGATCGCGCGCGGCCTCATCGGCGTCTCCAACTTCATCCTCCCCGGAAAGGGCTTGAAAGAAGGGCCGTTCGTCACCGAGGAGGAGCTTCGCCAGATGGCGGAGGTCGCCGCCGAGGAGGAGTCGATTCGCGAGGAGGAGAAGGAGCTCATCCACTCCATCTTCGAGTTCGGCGACACGCTCGTGCGCGAGGTCATGGTGCCGCGTCCGGATATGGTCGCCGTGGAGGTCGACACGAAGCTGCGCGACGTGCTCACGCGCATGCTGAAGGCCGGGTTCTCCCGCATGCCCGTGTTCGACGAGACCATGGACAACATCGTCGGCCTGGTCTACGCGAAGGACGTCATGCGCAAGCTGCACGACGGCAAGTCGCAGACGCCGTTGCGCAAGATCGTGCGCGACGCGTTCTTCGTGCCGGACTCCAAGCGCATCTCCGAGCTGTTCCGCGAAATGCAGAAGCGCAAGACGCACATGGCGATCGTCGTCGACGAGTTCGGCGACGTGGCCGGCCTCGTCACGATCGAAGACTTGCTGGAGGAGATCGTCGGTGAGATCGCCGACGAGTACGACAAGGAAGAGCCGCTCGTGGAGCCGCTCGGCGACAACAAGATGCGCGTGAGCGGCAAGCTGCTGATCGACGAGCTGAACGAGCTGCTCGACATCGAGCTGCCCGACACCGAATGGGACACGGTCGGCGGACTGATGGCCGGCCTGCTCGGCAAGGTGCCGAGCAAGGGCGACGAGGTGAAGTTCCAGGGCGTCCAGTTCCGCGCGGAGAAAGTGCAGGGCCGCCGCATCGCAAAGGTTCTCGTCGAGGCGCCGCCCGGCGTCGGTGATGGCTCAAACTCCGCCTGACGGCGACCACCGGTCCGGGTTCGTCTCGGTGGTGGGACGCCCGAACGTCGGCAAGTCGACGTTGCTGAACGCGTTCATGGGCCGCAAGGTGGCGATCACGTCGTCGCGGCCACAAACCACGCGCAACGCGATCCGCGGCATCCTCACCGGCGACGGATGGCAGATCGTGTTCGTCGACACGCCCGGCTTGCACAAGCCCAAGACGCTCCTTGGCGAACGCCTGAACGACGTCGTGCGCTCGACTCTCTCGGAGGTCGACGCGATCGTGTTCGTGCTCGACGCTTTGCAGCCGGTCGGCGCCGGTGACGAGTACGTCGCGCGCGAGATCCTGCGCACGTCCACGCCCGCGCTGTGCGTCGTGAACAAGATGGACGTTGCCGGCCCCGCTTTGATGGCGCCACAATTGCAAGCCGCCACCGCCTTGGGGGACTGGCGCGAGATCGTCCCCGTGTCCGCGCGCAGCGGCGAGAACGTCCCGATGTTGCAAGACATGGTCGTCTCCTTGTTGCCACCCGGTCCGCAGTACTACCCGGAGGGCATGCACACCGATCAACCCCGCGACCTGTTGCTCGCCGAGATCATTCGCGAGAAAGCGCTCGAGCTCTTGCACGAGGAGGTCCCGCACTCCATCGCAACCCGCATCGAAGAGGTCATCGAGCGCGAAGACGGCATCGTCGAAGTGCAAGCCGACTTGTTCGTGGAGCGCGACTCCCAAAAAGGCATCGTCATAGGCAAGCGCGGCGCGATGCTCAAGGAGATCGGCACCCGCGCCCGTCGCGAGCTGGAATGGTTGCTCGGCGCCAAGGTCTTCCTGCGCTTGCAGGTGAAGGTCGCGAAGGACTGGCAGCGCGACCCCCGCGGGCTGCAACGATTGGGGTACTAGCGTGCGTATCCCTCCCGTCACCGACGAATTGCTCCGCCGCCTGCTGTCGGTGACGCGCTTTGCGTGGGAGCGCTCCATGCGTGCGATCTCCGGCGTGGAGCTGCGCACGTTCGGCGACGCGCTCGCGGTCGCGACGCCGGGTCGCGCCGACGTTCACTGGATGAACATGGTGGAGTTCGTGTACGACGCCTCTCTCATCGACGACATCCTCGCGTGGTACCGCTCACTCGGGCTGGTCCCAACCATCAGCACGCCGTCCGCCGGCGACCCGTCACCCACGTCGCGTGCTTTGGTATCCGCCGGTCTGCACCCCTGGCGCACGCTGTCGGTCCTGTACGGCCGCGCCGCCGCTCCACTGCCGGGCCCGACCGACGCCGTCGTCCGCGTCGTGGCTCCCGGCGACATCGGCACGTTCGCAACGACGTGGGCAGACGGCTACGAGCACACCGGTGCGTTGCGCGAGTGGGCGCTCCGCGATGTCGTCGCGTGGCCGTCGCTCGAAGGGTTCACGCTGTACCTCGCCGAGCTCGACGGCCGTCCCGCCGGCGCCGCGGTGCTCGCCGTGCGCGAGGGTATCGGCTACCTGATGAACGCCTCCACGATCCCCGCCATGCGCGGCCGCGGCGTGCACGGCGCGCTCATCGAGCGCCGGATCGCGGATGCCTCCGCATCCGGTTGCGAACTTATCTGCGGACTCGCCGCATACGCCGGCGTCTCCCAAAACAACATGGAGCGAATCGGCTTGCGCCTCGCCGGGACGATCACCCAATGGCGGCCGCTGGACGCGGGGTAGGGCGGTCCCTCCGCAAGCCGCGATTGAGATTCACCCGGTGAACTTGCCTCACGAGCACACCCAGAACCGCTGCGGTCGCAGCCGCGCAGGGGGGCTCCGGGCGGTGGCACCGGCGCGCGTTACCATTGGCCCGTGGCGCTCTACAAGGAACAAGGCATCGTCCTCCGCACGATGAAGCTTGGGGAGGCCGATCGCATCGTCACGTTCCTCACCCAGAGCTCTGGGAAGGTGCGGGCGGTCGCGAAGGGCGTGCGCAAGACGCGGTCGAAGTTCGGCGCGCGGCTGGAGCCGTTCACGCACGTGGACCTGTTGCTCTATAAAGGCCGCGAGCTCGACATCGTCACGCAGGCGGAGATCATCACGCCGTTCCGGGAGATTCGCGGTTCCTACGCACGGTTCGCTGCTGGCGAGGTTGTCCTCGAAGCCATCGACCGGGTCACGCAGGAGCACGAGCCGAGCGTGCGCACCTTCATGCTCTTGCTCGGTGCGCTGCGGCGGCTCTCGGAATCAGACGATCCGCCGGTGGTGGTCGACGCGTTCTTGCTCCGCCTCGCGAGCCTCGCGGGCTTCCGGCCACACCTCACCGCATGCGCGGCGTGCGGCACACCGGGCCCCCACCCACGCTTCTCGGTCGCCCAAGGCGGGATGGTGTGCGAAAGCTGCCGGTCGGGAACCGCCGCGCGCGTGGCGGAGGCGACGCCGCCGTACTTGAGCGCGCTGCTCGACGCGGAGTGGGAGACGATCGGCGGCACGCACGAGGACGTACGGCGCGAAGGTTCCGGCCTGGTGAAGGCGTTCGTGGAGTATCACTTCGACCGGCCGCTGCGCGCGTGGTCGCACGTGCCGCGGTGAGCACGCTCCCCAAGCACGTCGCGATCGTCATGGACGGCAACGGCCGGTGGGCGAAGCAACGCGGCCTCCCCCGAACCGAAGGTCACCGCGCCGGCGAGGAAGCCGTGGCGCGCGCGGTGGACGCAAGCCTCGAATTGGGGATCACGTATCTCACGCTGTTCGCGTTCTCGACCGAGAACTGGCGCCGCCCGCCCAGCGAGGTGAAGTTCTTGCTCCACGACACCGAGCGCTTCGTTCGCCAAAGACGCGACGAATTCCATCAAAAGGGCGTGCGCATGCGGTGGATCGGCCGGCGCGAGCGGCGCATTCCCAAGCGCATCCAAGAGCAGATCGACGAGTCGATTGCGATGACGAAGGACAACACGCGCATGACGCTCACGGTGGCGTTCAACTACGGCGGGCGCGCCGAGATCGCGGACGCGACGCGCCGCATCGCGGAAGAGGTCGCACGCGGAGAACTCGACGCAAAACGGATCTCCGAGCGCACGATCGCCGCGCGCCTGTACGATCCCGACCTGCCCGAGGTCGACCTGTTCATCAGGACGAGCGGGGAGCAACGCATCTCGAACTATTTGTTGTGGGAGTCGGCGTACGCCGAGCTGGTGTTCCTGCCCGTGCTGTGGCCGGACTTCTCCCGAGAGCATCTCATCGAAGCAGTGCGTGAATACCAACGACGTGAACGGAGGCTCGGCGGCGTATGACTTGGATCGAGACCGAACGGCTGATTCTGCGGGACCTCGATGAGAACGACTTCGACGCGTGGGCGCGCATGGCGGCCGACCCGGAGATCATGCGTTTCATCGGACGCGACGGTAAGACCGAGGACCGCGAGCAAGCGTTTCGCACGCTGTCGGTCGTCGTCGGACACCGCGTGCTGCGCGGCTACTCGTTCTTCGCGGTGGAAGAGAAGGAAAGCGGGGAGTTCGTCGGCCGCGTCGGGCCGTGGATGCCGGAAGGCTGGACCGATCTCGAGATCGGCTGGGCGATCGACTCGTCGAAGTGGGGGCGCGGGTACGCGACCGAGGCTGCGCGCGCCGCAGCCGAGTGGGTGCACCGCGAGCTGAAGGCGGACCACGTCATCCACTACATCGATCCGGCGAACGCCCGCTCGCAGAGCGTCGCGAAGAAGCTGGGCGCCTCCGTCGTCGGCACGCACATGCTGTTCGGGGTGATCGAGGTCGACGTGTGGCGTACGGAGCTGCCGCCGGCGAGCTAAGCCTCAGCCGATCGCGCGGAATCGGTACACGAAGTCCGCCTCGCACACCGACGCGCCGATCTCGTCGGTAGCGCGCACGCTCAAGCTCCACTTCGTCTTGGGGTTGTCTGCGAGCGCACGCGTCAGCTCGTCGCGCTCCGCATCGCTCATCTCCACGACGGCGTCGATGGTGTCGGTGACCGGCCGCACGTATCTAATGTGTCCTTCCACGAGCACGGGTACCCAGCGCGATACGTCGAGCGTGCACAGCACGAGCGCGCCACCGGTGGTCTCTAGGAACGAGAACAACACGCCCGCGTACACGGTTCCGATGTGGTTCGACACCTCTTGCGCGTACGGCAGCCGCAAATGCGCGCGTCCCGGCTCCGCGGACACGACCTGCACGCCCATGCGCCCGAGGATCGGGACGACGTCGCGGAACACTGCCTCCAGCACGTCGGCGAGCTCGCTCATGGCTAGACGAAGAGCGTGTTGTGCGCTCCTTCGATCGACAAGAGGCGGAGCTTCGTCGCGACGCCGCCCGTCGCCGAGAAGCCGCCGATCTTGCCGTCGGCGGCGACGACCCGATGACACGGAACGACGATCGCGTACGGGTTTCGCGCCAGCGCCTCGCCGACCTCTCGCGCCGAACCTGGCTCGCCGAGCCGCTTCGCGACCTCTCCGTACGAGAGCGTCGAACCCGGCGGAATCTCGCGCACGACGTCGTAGACGCGACGATCGAATGACGGAACCTCGTCCATGTCGAGCGGCACGCTGGACAGGTCGACCCGTTCACCACGAAGCAGCGCGACGATGTCGTCGATCACGCGCTCGACAGCTTGCGGAGGCGCTGTCTCACGCACGCCCGGGAGCCGGCGCCGCAGCCGGTTGCGCATTGCGGCAGACTCGGTGCTCGTGCCCAGATGCACCGCGGCGAGCCCGTTTGACCCCCACGCGATCCCGCACCAACCGATCGCTGTGTCGAAGACCGTGAAGCCGTCTGCGCGTCGCATGGGTCCGATTCTCGCACGAACAGTTCGGCGACGCTCAACGGTCCTCGTCGAGAGGAGCTGCAAGGTACAGCCGCCGGAACGACGCTCGAGATCTCTTGAGCGCCGACTTCACCGCCTGGATCGTGGTCCCCTCCGCCCGAGCGATGGCCGCGTGGGAGAGTCCATCCTCGGCACGGAGCAGCAAGATTCTGCGATGCCGGTGGTTGATCTTCGACAACGCGTCCTCGATCGCCGCTCGGCGCTCGCGCGCCACGCAGTCCTCGTACGCGTCTTGGGCATTGCTCGGCCGTCCCAGGTCTTGGTCTTGCAACGGTACTTCGCGTGCGGACCCCCTCCTGCTGCGGTCGATGCAGATGTTCGTCGCGACGGTGGCCAGCCATGGCCAAAGCTGTCCGTTGAGATCGAGGTTCCTTGCCCTGAAGGCGCGAAGGAAGGTTTCCTGCACGACGTCCTCGGCCGCGGATCGATCTCTCAGTCGCCGAAAGGCCAGCGCGCGAAGACAGGGTCCGAAGCGGACCACGACTTCCCTGAACGCCTCGCTCGCCGCGCGCCCGCAGTCGAGCAAGTCTTCGGAATCGTCGACGGCACGAATTCCCATTCCCCACCCCCTCTTCCGGGCCCAATGCCGGCCACGGCGAAGCCCGCGAGGGTTGCGTTCAGCTGGCGCTGCAAGGTGCAAGCGTTGCGACAGTTCGTCGGAAAGGTTCCGACACAGTGTCGCAAACGTTACGACAAACTGTCAAGATTCGGAATTCCGCGGCCGCCCGACACCTTTGGGGCGCTTCTCCGTAATGCTTGCGAAGGGTCGCGGCGCATGGAACCAGAGGAGGTGGTGGGGCGGGCTCGCAATCCTGACGGGATTCTTCTCGAATGTCGGTCGGCAAGAGCGTCGCGTGTGGTTTTGGCAGACGACGAAAAATTTTCGGTGGAGAGCAAACGGAGGAACACATGAAGGGGCGACTGAAGTTTCTCGCAATGGTCGTGGCTGTGGGTTCGATTTTGTCAGGTGCGAACTTCGCCCAGGCGAATAATTCGCAATGCGACGTGGACGATCCTTGTTTGCCGACGCCGGTGACGGCAACCGGTACTGCCGTCCTTGCCGGTGCCGGCGTGGCGGCGTTTGGGGGAGAGTCGAGCACGCACTGGAGCACAGAATTGGGCGGGATCGGCCACTCACATGAGTGGAATTCGAATCCCAGCGCGACGTTCAGCTACACCGGCAATGCGACTGCCGGCGTGCTCAAGGTTTCGTTCGGTACGAACGGCGATACCAACGGCGATGGCGTCGAGGACGATGCCTCTGTGTCCTTGGAATTCGATGTGACCAGCGGCGCAATACTCGACGGCTCGGTTACGGCCGGTGGGGGCTTGGTCATCCCGGGCGGAACGCTGGGGACAGGGTTCGCGGTAGTCGGGAACAACACCGTAACTGCTGCGGCGGTTACGATAGCGGGTGTTCTCTAACCCGCGCGAGACGATTGTCGGCAGGGGGCGGCACATACTCCGCCCCCTGCCACATGATCAGGTTAGGGATCGCAAGGACAGACCTTCAGAACATATGACGAAGGC
>JBIOWR010000242.1:0-3491 GCA_044868775.1 Actinomycetota bacterium | reverse complement strand
TGTTACCGCGCTCGTTGTTCTCTGCGCGGCGTGCTCTGGCTCGTCGCCGTCTCCCTCTCCCTCGGCGCAACGCACCGGATCCCACCTTGAGGCTGTCGGGCCTGCGGCTGATCCTGGTTTCGACGCTGCTCAGGAACCACCCGGAGGCGAGCAACCGGTGTGGTGGGGATGGTTCGCCGCCCGGAATAGGGGTTCCAAGCCTTTGATCATTCTTGCGCTCGACGTGACCGAGAAGGACTCGACCACTCAGATACTCGGCACGCGAATCTACGTCCCCGAGGAACAGCCTGCGCGCAAAGGCATCATCGACGGTATCTGCGAGCCGTTCCCCCCCAACTCAGTGATTTCCCACCCGCTCAGCGGGTACACGCTCAACCCGTCTCAACGCGTTGGGTTCGTCATTGGCATGCGGGCCCTGAACGATGTCCCTTCGAGCATCGAGCGAATCCGCGTTACCTACAGCCTCGACTCGCAAGTCTTCTCCCAGGACTTCCCCTTCAATGTCGAAGTCCGACCCCGGGTTACCGTGAAGAAGACCTGTACGCCGCAACCGCGAACGTATCCCTCGCCTTCCTAAGCAATCGTGGCTAACCGGGGCTACCGCCCCGCCCTTTCCAGCGTCCGACGTTGTTCCTAGACCGCGACCGTCAAGGCTTCCCTTTCAGCGTTCCGCAAGCTCCACGACCTTGACCGCCGCTCTCTATTCCGTCCTGTGGTTGCCTACCGACTTGAGGCGCGCCTGACAAAGCCACCGCTTCCCACCCGGGATTGGACACGGCCGACACTGGGAAAAGCGAGTGGCGCGCGCCGCTCGCTTTCCCGGCGCGGTCACGCACCAATTCAACTCGCGGTCTCACCCTCGTCGACTATGCTCCGACGACGTAGGCCAGATCAGCCAGTCGGTTTTGATAACGTCCGATCCTCTCCTGTTGGCGGCCAGGGGCAGCCGACCTTCCGAAAGAGCGCCTGGCCGGCGCCACGGCGTAGTTCTGTAACGATTCGTCCGCGGCCGTACACTGATTCGCGAAGGGGGCGACCACTACGGCCGAGACCGGTATCCGCGCCGATCACGGTCTCGTCGGCCGAGACCGCGAGATCGCGACGTTGCGCGCCGCGCTGGACGCCGCCTCCGGCGGTCGCGGCGGTATCGTGCTCGTCGCCGGCGAACCCGGCATCGGCAAGTCCGCGCTCGCCGAAGCAACCGCGCGCACCGCGAGCGACCAAGGCTTCCGCGCGCTGTGGGGCTCGTGCTGGGACGGCGACGGCGCGCCGGCGTACTGGCCGTGGATGCAAGTCGTTCGCGCGTACGCGCACGAACGCACGCCCGCCGATCTGCTCGCGGTCATGGGCGACGCCGCACCGCTCATCGCGCGCATCGTGCCCGAGCTGGCGGCGCGGTTCCTCGCGTTGCCCGACGCGCCCGACGAGCCCGACGCCGAGCGCGCGCGCTTTCGTCTGTTCGACGGTGTCGGTGCGTTCTTGCGCAACGCCGCATCGGAGACGCCGCTGCTCGTCGTCATCGACGACGTGCACTGGGCCGACCACGCGTCGTTGCTGCTGCTTCGTTTTCTCTCGCGCGCGCTGCGCGATTCCGCGGTGCTCGTGCTCGGGACGTATCGCGACGTCGAGGTGGACGCCGGTCACCCGCTCGCGCTCGTGCTCGCCGAGCACGGAACCGAGCGCATCGCGCTCACCGGTCTCGCGCAAAGCGACGTCGCGCGTTTGATCGCACAGACGACCGGTGCCGACGTCGGCGACGGGCTGGCCGGCGCGGTGCACGACCGGACCGTCGGCAACCCGTTCTTCGTGAAGGAGATCGCGCGACTGCTCGACGCGCAGGGACGGCTCGCCGATACGGGAGCAGCCGTGCGCTGGTCGCTGCCCGAGGGCGTGCGCGACGTGATCGGGCGGCGCCTCGCGCGCGTCTCGGAATCGTGCGTATCGGTATTGTCGGCGGCGTCGGTGCTCGGCGCCGAGTTCCGCGTCGACGTCCTGGAGCGTGTCGTGGGCATCGAGCGCGGGACGTTGCTCGAATCGATCGACGAAGCGCTCGCGGCGCGCTTGCTGAACGAGCCGGCCGACGCGATCGGCCGCTACGCGTTCGCGCACGCGCTCGTGCGCGACGTGCTGTACGACGGCCTCGGAGCAACGAAGCGCGCGTCGCTGCACCGCGTCGCCGGCGAGACGCTCGAGTCGTTGTTCTCCCCGTCGATCGACGCGCATGCGGCGGAGATCGCGTATCACTTCGTGCGCGCCCTTCCTGGCGGAGATGCAGCCAAGGCCGCGTCGTACTCGGCGCGCGCCGGCGCCAATGCGCTGTCGCTGTACGCCTACGACGACGCCGTCGCGCACTTCCGCCGCGCGCTCGAGGTGCTCGCGCTGCAACCCGGCGATCCGCGCCAGCGCATCCGCGTGCAGCTGCACCTCGCGGACGCGCTCACGCGCGCCGGCGACTTGCCGAGCGCGCGCTCCACGTATCTCGAAGCCGCGACGCTCGCGCGCGACGCGAACGACGTCGAAGCGCTGAGCCACGCGGCGCTCGGCCTGGGAACCGGCCTCGGCGGCTTCGAGGTCCGCATGTTCGACGATGCGCAGATCGGTTTGTTGAAGGAAGCGTTGCATCGCCTGCCGGCGGAGGACTCGGCGCTGCGCGCGTGGCTGTCCTCGCGCCTGTCGGTCGCGCAATCGTTCGTGGAGCCCGTCGAGGCTCGCGCGCGGCTCGCGCGCGACGCCGTCGAGATGGCGCGTCGCGTGGGCGATCCGACGGCGCTTGCATACTCGCTGAGCGCGCTGTGCGACGCGCTCTCGGGCCCGGCCGACGTCGAGGAGCGCCTCGACGCCGCGGCCGAGATCGTGCGGCTCGCGGAGGAGATTCGCAGTTCGGCGTGCGGCGTGCCGTCGTGCACGACGTGCTTGTGCGACCCGGAGATGTCGTTGCTCGGGCGGCGCTTCCTGCTCGTCGGGCATCTCGAGCGTGGCGACCTCGCCGCCGTGGACCACGACGTCGACGCATACGCGCGCATCGCCGAGCACCTGCGTCAGCCGCTGTATCAGTGGTACGTACCGTTGTGGCGCGGCATGCGCGCGCTGCTCGCCGCGCGCTTCGACGAGGCCGAAGCGTTCGGCCTGGAGGCCGACCGCATCGGCACGAGCGCGCACAGCAAGAACGCGACGATGCTCGTGCTGACCCAACGCGTCGCGATGGCTCGCGCGCGCGACGATCGCGGCGCGCTCGCCGGCGCGTGGGACGCCGCGATGGAAGCGGTTCCCGAGCTGATGTCCACCGAGCTGGGAAAGATCGCGCAGCTGTGGGCCGAGATCGCGCGCGGCAACGATCGCGGGGCACGGGCGATCCTCGCGTCGATCGACGTCACGGCGATGCCGGCGGACTCCGAATATCTCTCCTCGCTCGCGAGCTTCGCCGAAGCCATGTGGTTGCTGGACGAGCCCGCGCACGCGCAGCGCGTGTACGACGCGATGCGTCCGTTCGA
>JBIOWR010000241.1:0-7304 GCA_044868775.1 Actinomycetota bacterium | reverse complement strand
AGGGAAACGCCTGGGGTCGCACGAATCATGAAGGCGATGGCAACGAGAGCCATCACCGCCACCACACCCACGCGAGCGCACACCATAGAGAGCACTGGTTCGACTGCACATGACGAGTGATCCCGGGCAGGCCGCACAAGAAGCGATCTACGCCGGCCTGGACGCCCTCCTCGCGATCGTTCCATTGGACCTCTGCGCATATCTGCATCTGCCGTCGAATGCGGGGCCGCAGCTGTATCTGCGCCGCCCCGACCTGGGGGCGCTCGACGCGGCCGACGCGTTCACGCTGTTCACGTCGCTGCGCGACGCTGTGAACGCGGAGCACCCGGAGATCCCCGGCTTTCACGTGACGTTCCTGCCGACGGTCGGAACCGCGTCGCGCGGCCTGCACGCGTTCGGCCGCCGCGACGGCAAGCTCGACGACCGCGAGCGCGCAACCGCCGAGGCGATCTGCCGCGCAACCGCCGCGGTCGCGCACACCATCGAGCCCGGCACCGACACCGTCGAGCCGCACCGCGTCGCCGTCGAGATTCGCGGCGACCTGGTCAGCGCCGACGTCGAGGTGCTCGCAGCCGGACAGCGGCTCACCGGCCGCGCCGAGCACGACACCGCACACGAGGCCGTCGCGGCCGCGGCGCTCGACGCGCTCGGCACCGGGTTCGCGCTCGTGTCGGCGCGCTCGGTGGACATGGGAGAGGAGAAGGCTGCGATCGTGCTCGTGGAGGGAGCGGGGTCGCGCCGGCTGGGTTCGGTGCTGTACCGGCTGGACGCGGACCCGCTGTTCGCGTTCGCGGTGGCCGCGCTCGACGCGGCCGAGCGGCGCTAGAAGCGTCGCGCCCGACCTCCGATCCCGGCTGTTACCATGATCCACATGGCCGAGATCGACCCCGAAGAGCGCGAGTCCGTCCTCGCCGACCTCGAAGACCTCGAAGCGATGCGCGCGGTGTTCGACCCCCGCGGGTACAAGGGCGTCGTGATCGTCTGCGGCGAGTGCGGCGAGGACCACTACTACGGCTGGGACATGCTGCGCGAGTCCCTCGAGCACATCATCGAGACCGGCGAGCCGCGCATGCACGAGCCGGCGTTCGAGCCGGCGCCCGACGAGTACATCGGCTGGGAGTACGGCCGCGGCTACCTCGATGCCGTCACCGAAGCCGACGCCGAAGAGACCGCCGCGCCGCCGCCGGACGGCGAGGCCGCGGCCAAATGGCTCGGCGATCGCGCGCGCTGCCCGTACTGCCGGGGCAGGCTCGCGCAGAAGGCGTGGGCCGAGTGGGACTACTGCTCGTTCTGCGGTGCGTCGCTCGCGCCGATCCGCCTCGTGGACGCGCTCGCGTCGCGCGGATTCGGCGAGGACGAGATCGCCAAGCTCATGGACGAGGCGGGGTTCGACCCGCCGCTCCAGCCCGGTGAAGCCGTCGAGTAACGCATAACGCATGAAGTTCGACGACCAGCTCGAGATCGAACGCGCGATGGTGATCGTTGCGCACCCCGACGACGCGGAGTTCGGCTCGTCGGGAACCGTGGCGCTGTGGACGCGCGCCGGCGTCGAGGTCACCTACGTCATCGCGACGAACGGCGCGTCGGGCTCGTCGGATCCCGAGATGACGCGCGAGCGCCTCGCCGGGATTCGCAAGCGCGAGCAAGAGAACGCAGCCGACGTGCTCGGCGTGGCGCGCGTGGTGTGGCTCGGGTTCGAGGACGGCTACCTCGAACCGACCTTGGAGCTGCGCAAGGCGATCGCGCGCGAGGTGCGCCGGTACAAGCCCGACGCGATCATCTCCTCGGACCCGACGATTCGCTGGTGGGGCGAGGGCTACATCAACCACCCCGATCACATCGCCGTCGGGGAGTGCGTGCTTCGCACGATCAACCCCGATGCGTCGAGCGGCTTGATGTTCCCGGAGCTGTGGCGCGAGGAAGGTCTCGCGCCGTTCAAGCCGCGCGCGCTGTTCCTCGTCAACGCCGAACCCGCCGACGTGTTCGTGGACATCACCGAGACCATCGATCTCAAGGTGAAAGCGTTGGAGTGTCACGCGTGCCAGGTCGGTGACTGGCCGGTCGGCGAGTTCATCCGCGATCGCAACCGCCAGCGCGGCGCCGAGCGCGAGATGGAGTACGCCGAGGCGTACAAGCTGTTCCGGCTGGAGCCGGACTGATCACTCTTCGGCGACCGCGTCCTCCGGCGCCTTGTCCGTCCGCAAGCCTTTGTAGGACGGTGCACGCAAGCGGCCGGCGCTCGTGAACTCCAAGTACTCCACCTCGCACACCAGCTCCGGTCGCACCCACTGTGTGTGACGTAGCTCCGGCGGGAGCTTGGCCGGCAACGGAACAGCGGCCTTATCCGTGTGCAGCGGCTCCAACCTCTTCTTCAGATCAGTCAGCGTCCTCTCGGTGAAGCCGGTTCCGACGTTGCCCGAGTACGTGAGCGCGTCGCCGCGGTACACCGCCAGCGCGAGCGATCCGATGGTGCCACCGCGGCTTCCCTCGCCGGGGAGCCAGCCGACGATCACGCAGTCCTGCCGCTTCACGGCCTTGATCTTCAGCCAGTCGCGCGAGCGCTTTCCGGGCTGATAGATCGAGCCCAATTTCTTCGCGATCACGCCTTCGAGCCCGAGCCGCTTCGCTTGCTCGAAGAAGCGCACGCCGGTGCGCGGCACGCGCGTCGCGAGCTGCACGCCCTTGCCCGGCAAGAGCACGCGATTCAACACGTCGAAGCGATCTTCGAGCGGACGGTTCATCAACGACTCGCCGTCGAGCCACAACAGGTCGAACGCCACGTACTCGATCGGATGCTTGCCGAGGAGCGCTGAGCCCGGCTTCGACGTCGACGAGCGTTGCTGCAACGTCTCGAACGACGGCCGTCCCTTCTCGTCGAGCGCGACGATCTCGCCGTCGACGAGCCCGTTGAAGCCCGACAGTTGCTGCGCCATGCCGCTCAACTCCGGATATTGCGCCGTGACGTCGTTGCGGCGGCGCGACAGCAGTCTCACGGTTTGCTTGTCGATGAGCGCGAGCGTGCGCACCCCGTCCCACTTCACCTCGTACACCCAATCCTTTGAGTCGAACGGTTGCGCGCCCGGCGTCGCCATCATCGGATCGATCACGGGCGGCGACGCGCCGGTGCGCACTGCGCCGTCGGCCTTCGAGCGGAAGATCAGCCAGTCGTTGTCGCGCGTGTTGACGAGGTGGTACTCGCCCTGCAATCGCTCGCCGTGCAAGCGGATCGACAGCTTCTTGTCCGTCCACTCCAGTGGTTCGTACCAACCCTTGTCGAAGATGCGAACCTCACCGGCGCCGTACTCGCCTTTCGGGATCGTTCCTTCGAACGTCCCGTACTCGATCGGGTGGTCTTCGACGTGTACGGCGAGGTGGCGGATGCCGGGCTCCTCCGGCAACCCTTTGGGAACCGCCCACGACGCGAGCACGCCGTCGCGCTCGAGCCGCAAGTCGTAGTGCAAGCGTCGCGCGTGATGCTTGTGGATCATGAACATCGCTCGCTCGCCGGGCTCCAACACTTCGCCGGCCGGCTCCGGCGTGACCTCGAAGTCGCGCTTGCGTTTGTACTCGCGCAGCAACTCGTCGTCCTTTGGTGTTGCCGGTGGTTCGGTTACGGTGACGGTCTTCGTTTTGGAGCGTTCGGGCTCGAGGCCGAGGGCGTCCATCGCGTCGTACAAGCTGAGGCCTTTCTCGGAGCCTCCTGCGAGCACGGGGGCGAACAAGTCTCCCACGTCGGCGAGACGCTCCCAGATGGTCTCGATCGTGAAGTCGCCCGGCTCGATGTCTTGCTCCACCTCGTCCCAGCGCAACGGCGTGGATAGCGGCCCGCCGGGCTCGGGTCGCAGCGAATACACCGACGCGATGTTCTTTCCTTCGACGTTCATGCCGTAGTCGAGGAACACCTTGCCGGAGCGTTTCGCGATCTCCCACTCCATCGTCGTCCCGTCGGGCCACGTGGAGTGGATGAGACGGCATACGCGCTCGACGAACCGCCGCACTTCCTCGTACGTATGCCCGCTCGCGATCGGCACGTAGATCTGCATGCCGGTCGCGCCGCTCGTCTTCGGATATCCGGGGAGGCCGAGCTGGTCGAGCGCGACCTTCACCATCAGCGCGACGCGACGCACGCGCTCGAACGTGATCGGCGGGAACGGGTCCAGGTCGAAGAACGCGTAGTCCGGGTTGGAGATCGTCTGCCACCGCGAGTGCCATGGATGAAACTCGATGCATCCGAGGTTCGCTACGAACAACAGCGACGCGCGATCTTGCGCGAGGATGAAGGTCGTGCCGCCTTCGTCGCCGGTGCCGCGCCCGGTGAGGTGCACGCGCGGCACCCACGCCGGGGCGTGCTCGGGGATCTCCTTCTGGTAGAACTCCGGGCCCTCGATGCCGTCCGGCATGCGCTTCATCGTCAGCGGCCGGTCGCGGAGGTGGGGGAGGATGAAGGGCGCGAGGTTCCAGTACGCGGCGAGCAGGTCGCCCTTGGTGTAGCCGTCTTTCGGCCAGTACGGCTTGTCGAGGTTGGACAGCCGCACCTCGACGCCGTCGACCTCGACGAACCACGCCGGCCCGCGCTTGGCGGCGGGAAGCGGCTCCGGGTACGGCGGTCGCGCCATCGGCCCGGATCGTACCCGCGCCCGCGCGACACCGTGCCGGTGCCGACAGCCCGAGCCGCCATTCCATAGACTGAGGGGACTCTTTCAGACTGAGGGACTCTTTCGGCGAGGGGGAGACCGGTGAAAGCGATCTGGAAAGGCGCCATCAGCTTCGGGCTCGTGACGATCCCGGTGAAGGTGTTCGTCGCGACCGAGGAGAAGACCGTGCGCTTCCACCAAGTTCACGCTGCCGACCAGGGGCGCATCCGCTACAAGCGCATCTGTTCGGAGTGCGGCGAAGAGGTCCCCGTCGACGAGATCGCCAAGGCGTACGAGTACGAGAAGGATCGCATCGTGCTCCTCGACGAAGACGAATTGGAGCGCGGCGCGCCGTCGATTCGCTCCATCGACATCGTGGGCTTCGTGCCGCTCGAAGAGATCGACCCCATCTACTGGCAGAAGTCGTACTACCTCGCGCCCGAGCGCACCGGCGTGAAGGCCTACGCGCTGCTCCGCAAGGCGCTGGGCGACGAGAAGCTCGTCGCGCTCGCACGCTTCACGATTCGGGAGAAGGAGCATCTCGCCACGCTCCGCTTGCGCGACAACGTGTTCGTGCTGGAGTCGATGTACTGGCCCGACGAGATTCGTGAGCCCGACTTCGAGGAGCTCGACGACGACGTCCAGATTCGCGATCAAGAGCTGAAGATGGCGCAGACGCTCATCGAATCGATGACCGAGCACTTCGACCCGGGTCAGTACAAGGACGAGTATCGCGAGCGGCTCCTCGAGGTCATCGAGAAGAAGATCGCCGGCGAAGAGATCGCGGTGATCGCCGAGAAGCCGACCACCACCGTGGTCGACCTCATGGAAGCGTTGCGCGCATCGGTGGAGCAGCGCACGCCCTCGGGTGACGGCGGCGGAGAAGAGCCGAAGAAGAAGCCTTCTCCGAGCTCGAAGAAGAAGCGCGCCGCCGCCGGCTGACGCAGTCCGTGCCGCCGACGCTCAACGAACGCCGCCTGTTCGCGGCGACAGCGGCCGCCACGGTGTTCGGTCTCGTGCTCGAACGCGTGCTGTTGATTCGTAACGGCATGGGTCTCGGCTCGGACGAGACCGTGTACATGGTGCAAGCCCTGAAGTGGCTCGGGCGCGTGCAGCCCGATGCGTTCGTCGCCGGGTTCCGCCCGCGCGGGATCGGCGTGCTCCTGCTGCCGTTGCTCGCACCCGCGAGCCCTCCCGGCCTGCGTCACCGCATCGCGTACGCAACGATCGGCATCGCACTCGTATGGGTGACGTATGCGATCGGCTGGCGGATGCTCGGGCGGTGGCCTGCGGCATGGGCCGCCGCCGCGTTCGGGCTGTTCTGGATTCACGTCTTCACGTCGGTGCAATTCTTGCCGGACCTGGCATCGTCGTTGCTCGCGTCCTGCGGATATCTGCTCTATCTCGACCGCGTGGTGGACGCGACCGAGCGCCGGCCCCTGTGGCCGATCACGGTTCTCATCGCTGCGACGTTCTACCTCAACGTCGTGGTCGCTTTCTTCGCGCTGTCGGTGATCGGCGTGCATGCGCTCGCATCGTCGCGAGCCCGTGCGCGAGCCTTCACGCGCGAGGCGGCGGTTGCGCTCGGAGCCGCGGCGGCCGTCGTGCTCCCGTATTTCATTCGGGTGTGGATGCAGCACGGCTCGCCGTTCGCGCTCATCGGAGAGCTGGTGAACATCCACCGGCATGAGCTGTCTCGCGTGCGCCAGCCGATCGGGTACGAGACCTATCCGGACTGGTTCTTCGACCAGGATCGCATGTTCGGTCCCGCCGGTGGCGCGGTGATCATCGCCGCCGTCGTCTCGCTCGCCGTCGTGCTCGTTCTCGGGAAGCCGGTGCAGCGCCGGCATGCGGCGTTCCTCGCCATGTGGCTGGTGATACCGACGGTCGGCATGGCGCTCGTGACGCACGCGGAGGAGCGCTACTTGTTCCTCGCCTATCCCGCGATGTTCCTGGCGGTGGGAGTGCTCGTGCGCGTGATCGCGTCGACGCGTGCACCGCACGTTGCGCGGTTTGCGGTCGCGGTTGCGCTCATGGCCTTGCTGCCGGTGTGGGGCGTGACGCAGTACGGCATCGCCGCGGCGCGAACGCAGCGCTACAACGATTACTACCTGTACCGCGACACCGCGGCGCGCGTCGCCGGACGAAGCGTGCGTCCGCCGTGTCGCATCTACGCGCCGCATGCGGAGCTGGCGGAGATCTATGTGCCGTGTACGTTCGTCTCCTACAAGGACGAGACGCCGCGCGAAGCGCTCGACGCGGCACGCGCGTTTCGCGGGCGCACGTACTTCCTCGTGTTCGAGCCGGTGCCGCTGGACGGTGAGCTTGCGTGGTTGCCGCGGTTCTTGAGCGACTTCGGACGGCGCGAGCTTCTCGTTCGCGCGAGCGGCGCAGCGCTGTACTCGTTCACCGGATGAACGGGCCGGTTGGTTCGTGTCCCGTGAAATGGTTCCGACGGGCTATTGGGGCGCTTGTTCCGTGTCCCGATCCAGTTCGTGTTGGGACGCCCTACGGCGGGCGATCCAGCAGCGATAACGGACGCGGTCGCCGACGGGGGCGATCGCGTCCACTTTTTTGCCCCGAGCGAGCGTGGAGGGCCGGTGGCATGGGCTGGGAAGAGCCGGTGGCATGGGTTCGGAAAAAGGGAAACCCCCGCCAGTCAGTGGCCTG
>JBIOWR010000240.1:0-2030 GCA_044868775.1 Actinomycetota bacterium | reverse complement strand
TGGAGCGGCGGCGACGTCGCGATCGCCAACAGCACCACCGTGACCGGGAACGTGATGGCGACCGGAACGGTCACGGTGTACGGACACGTGGTCGGCGACGTGCGCGCGGGACAGATCATCGTGTCGGGCGGCACGATCGGCGGCCAGCAAGTTTCGGGCGTGAACATCCCCAAGCCGCTGAACCGCACGCTGCCGGCGTTCACCTACAACCCGCTCGACTACACGCCGGCGCCGGCCGAGTACGCGAGCGCGGCGCTGTTCACCACCTACTGGAACAACAACCGCACAGCGATGTCCGGCAACTATCACGTCGAGGACTACGCCGGCGGGACGATCACCGGCCCGAACCAGCGCACCACGCTCACCGGCGATCTCACGATCATCACCAACCGGCCCATCTCGATCTCACGCGACTTCATCTCGGACACGGGCGTCACCCGGCGCGTCGTGCTCATCTCCACGTATGCGGGGCCGGGCGACTCCGTCACGTGGACCAACAACGTCACGATGCCGCCCAACGTCGAGGTGTTCGTCTACACGAACGGAACCGTGCGATTCGCGAACCAGAAGAACTTCCACGGCATCGTGTACGCGCAGCAGATCATCCAGGACCAATACTTCACGATCGATTACGAGCCGGACGTGCTGCAGGCGGTCAAGGGATTCACCTGGAGCCTCGCCAGCGCCGGCCAGTACGAGATGACGCCGGGCGTGTGGCGCGAGTGCAACAACGCCGACGGCACGTGCTGACGCGCCTCACGGCAGCATGCGCGCGGCGAACGCGCCCGCTGCTGCGGCGGCCCGGAACGGCTCGGGGTCGTCGCCGAACGAGCGCCCCATCGTGCGCAGTGCGAGCGGCGAGGTGCGCAACGCCTGCTCGGCGGCATCGAGCTGGACGGTGACGACGTCGTGCGCGTGTGCGAGCGCACGGATGCTTTCGTTGAGCACGGCCTTCTTGTCGTCGTCGAGTGGAGGGAGCGTGACGACGGCGCGCGCGCTTGCGATCGTCGTGAGCGCCGTGACGGTGTGATGTGAGATGCCGTAGTGACGCTCGCGCGGATCCGAGAACGACAAGCGCGGCACGACCACCGGCGTGCCGCCGAGCGACGCGACGGCGTTGACGAGCGTGCCTTGCTCGATGAGCGCGAAGCCGAGGCGCGAGCCCGTGCCGAGGTTGCCGGGGCCCATCCCGCACAGCACGAGGTCTGCGTCGGCGACGCTGCGTGCCGCGGCGATCCCGGAGAAGACGTTCACGGCTTCGTAGTCGCCGCCGAACGCCTGCCCGCACGTGATCGTCACGTCGAGCAAGCGCGTCGACCGCATCGCTGCGACGGTATCGCTCAGCGCGAGCGGCAGCGCCGCCGCGTCGGTCATGACGTACGCGATGACGAGGTTGGGACGCACGGCGCGTGCGCCCAGCGCGACGGCCGGCAGCGCGCTGTGCAACCCGCACAGCACGACGGGCGCGTCGCGCAACCCTTCGAACGCGTCGAGCTCGGCGGCGTGTTGCTCCTCGACGAGGTCGACGATCACTTGCGCGGGCGTGTATCGCAGCTTGACGCCGCGCCCCTCCGGCGTCGACGCGTCGCGATCGGGCGCGCCTTCGACGGCCATCACGAAGTCCCAGCCGCCGGTGCCGAGACGAAGCTCCACCGCGCTCGCGTTGAGCACGACGGAGTCGCCTTCGCGCACGGGACCGGTGAGGTCTTCGTACGCGAGCGCCTTGCGGCGGCCGTGCTCGGTCTCGCATTCGACTTCGACCAGACCCGGCCGCCGCTTGCGCACCGCGACCACCTTGCCGTGGCGAATGTGAATCATCGACGCCGAGTCTAGCCGCGCAGGTCGTTTCACATCCTGGCTCGCGCCCGCGCGCTCTCTTAGGATGCACCCGCGATGCGCAAGGTCGAACGCCTCCTCAATCTCGTCGCGCTGTTGCGCGAGACGCGCCGTCCGATCACGGCGGAGCAGATTCGAAATGCCTTGTATCCGGGCCAATCCGACGCTGCGTTCCGGCGCATGTTCGAGCGGGA
>JBIOWR010000239.1:0-9216 GCA_044868775.1 Actinomycetota bacterium | reverse complement strand
CGCGCTTCAGGCCGAGGCTTTCGCAGAACCGCAACCACAGCTCCGGGTGGTTGTCCTCGCCGCGCTCCTCGTCGATGAGGTTCTCCAACAGATACTGGCGCGACGCGAGGTCGTTCGTCTCCGAGTGAACGGCGGACAGGTACGTGGGGAAGGACAGCACGTGCTTGTAGTACTGGCCGGCGTAGCCGCGCAGCGCCTCCATCGAAAGCTTGCCCTCGCTCCACGCGACGTAGAAGGGGTGGTTCAGCAGGTGCCGCTTGTCAACGATGCGGTCGATCTCCGTCGTCCAGGTCATCGGCGTCCCCCCGTTCAGTATTTGCGTTCCACGGGCTGGTACTTCGTGATCGTGACCGGCTTCGTACCGATCTTGTACGAGCCGTTCGACTTCCAGATGAGCGAGTGCTTCAGCCAGTTCACGTCGTCGCGGCTCGGGTAGTCGTCGCGCGCATGCCCGCCGCGCGACTCGGTGCGGTTGCGCGCGCACGCGACGAGCGTTTGCGCGAGGTCGAGCAGGAAGCCCAGCTCCACCGCTTCGAGCACGTCGGTGTTGTAGCGCTTCGACGTATCCATCACTGCGGCGCCGCGCGCGTACCGGTGCTGCAACTCGTCGAGGATCGCCTCTTGCTCGCGCAGCAAGTCCTCGGTGCGGAACACGCCGGCGTTCTGGTCCATCGACGATTGCATCTGCTCGCGCAACGACGCCACGGTTTCGACGCGCTTGCGCTCGGTGAGCGTCTTCAGCATCGTTACCGTATCGGTCTCCGGGTCGTCGGGCATCGGCGCGAAGTCCACGCGCGCGGCCTCTTGCGCCATCGCGAGGCCTCCCCGGCGGCCGAACACGTTGATGTCCAGCAAGGAGTTCGTCCCGAGGCGGTTCGCGCCGTGCACGCTCACGCACGCGCATTCTCCCGCCGCATACAGGCCCGGCAGCGGCGTGTTCGACTCGTCCACGACGACCTGGCCGTTCACGTTCGTGGGAATGCCGCCCAGTGCGTAGTGCGCGGTGGGCTGGATCGGAACGCCTTCCTTCAACGGCTCGACGCCGAGGTAGATGCGCGCGAACTCGGTGATGTCGGGGAGCTTCTCCTCGACGACCTTCGGGTCGAGATGGTCCACGTGCAAGTACACGTAGTCCTTCTTGGGACCGGCGCCGCGTCCTTCCTTGATCTCCATGTAGATCGCGCGCGAGACCATGTCGCGGGGCGCGAGGTCCATGATCGTCGGCGCGTAGCGCTCCATGAAGCGCTCGCCGTCGGCGTTTCGCAGGATGCCGCCTTCGCCGCGCGCGGCCTCGGAAAGCAAGATCCCGATGCCGTACACGCCGGTGGGATGGAATTGGTAGAACTCCATGTCTTGCAGCGGCAGCCCGCGCCGCAACAGGATGCCGAGGCCGTCGCCGGTCAGCGCGTGCGCGTTCGACGTGACCTTGAAGATCTTGCCGTAGCCGCCGGTCGCGAACAGCACCGTCTTCGCGCGGAACACGTGCAGCTCGCCGGTCGCCAACTCGTACGCGACCACACCGGCGACGCGATCCTGCTGTGGGGACAAGATCAGATCGAGGACGTAGAACTCGTCGAAGAACGCGACGCCTTGCTTGATGCAGTTCTGGTAGAGCGTCTGCAGGATCATGTGGCCGGTGCGGTCGGCCGCGTAACACGCGCGCTTCACCGGACCTTCGCCGTGATTGCGCGTGTGCCCGCCGAACCGGCGCTGGTCGATGCGACCGTCGGGCGTGCGGTTGAACGGCATGCCCATGCGCTCGAGGTCGTACACGGCTTCGACCGCCTCGCGGCACATGATCTCCGCCGCGTCCTGGTCGACGAGGAAGTCACCGCCCTTGACGGTGTCGTAGACGTGCCACTCCCACTTGTCCTCCTCGACGTTGGCGAGCGCAGCGCACATGCCGCCTTGCGCCGCGCCGGTGTGCGAGCGTGTGGGGTAGAGCTTGGTGAGCACGGCCGTGCTGGCGCGTCCGCTTGCTTCGAGCGCCGCGCGCAACCCCGCGCCGCCGGCGCCGACGATCACGCAGTCATAGGTGTGATACCGCGTCACGCGCTCAGCCTCCGAGCACCGCCGAACGGCCCTTGCTCGGGTCGAACGTGAGGATGATCAGCGTTCCCAGAATCAGCAGGATGAACGTCACCGTGTACAGCACGCTTTTCAGAGCAGCGCGCCGTCCGGGCTTGCGCACGTAGTCCTCGATGATGACCTTCATGCCGTTGGCGCCGTGCAGCATGCCGAGGAAGAGCATGCACCAGTCCCACGTCTGCCAGAACGGGCTCGACCACCGGCCGGAGACGAACGCGAAGTCCACGCGATCGATGCCCTCGCCGAGCAGGTGCACGATGGTGAAGTGCCCGAGCACCAGGAACAGCAGCACGATGCCGCTGATCCGCATGAAGAACCACGTCCACAGGTTGACGTCGCCGGGGCCGCCCTGCGACGCGTTCGGGCGGGACGCCGAGCGAGCTCGTTCGGTGACGGCCATCAGAGCGACTCGATGAGCCCGCGGCCCATGAAGTACACGGCTGGCGTGAACAGAACGACGAACAGGCCCAGGACGATGCCGAACAGCTCGCGGTGCTTGTCGGCGGCCTTCGGGAAGAAGTCGATGATCATGATGCGCACGCCGTTGAGGCCGTGGAACAGCACGGCGCCGGCGAGGCCGATCTCCATCAATCGAATGATCGGGTTGTGGTAGACGCTCACGACCCGGTTGTAGAGGTCCGGGCCGAAGCCCACCAGCGCGGTGTCCATGATGTGCGCGAGGAGGAAGAGGAACACGAGGATGCCGGTGACCCGGTGCGCGGCCCACGCCCATTGGCCCTGGCCGCCCTTGTAGATCGTTCCGATCCTGTCGATCGTTCGCAACGGACCTCTCGCTCGCTCGAACGCGCCTGATCCACGCCGATCTGCGGGGACAGCGCGGATACTAGCATCGCCGCCAGACCCGGGCGAAACGGCGAAACCGCAGGTCGTGGCCCACTCTTCGCGGAGCGGAACCGTCGAGGGCACCCGACCGTCAAACGCCCGTTGCTCATCCCCAGGAGGCCGGCCATGAACTTCCTCTCCAACCGTTGGGCTCGTCGCTCCGCGCTCGCGCTGGTGCTGTTGCTCGGCGCGGGCTTTGCCGTCGGATCGCTCGAAGGCTCGCGCAACGACTCCCCGTCGACGGCGTTCCGTTCCGTCGCGGCTACCGACACCATGGGCGGCGGCGCGGGCACCACTCAAAGCGTCGCCGGCCTGTCGTCGCGCGTCGTCGGCGACACGTACAACGCGACGGCGACGGCGGCGGCGCCCGCGGCGCAAGGCGGCAGCTCCTCGGCGCTGCCCCCGCTGCCCGATCGCATCATCAAGAACGGGGACGTGAGCGTGGAGGTCTCCGCCAAGAGCTTCGATGCGTCGTGGTCTCGCGTCGCCGACATCGCGTCGAGGTTCGGCGGCTTCGTAGCGTCGTCGAGCCGGGGGAGCGTCCAGGAGAGCTCGCGCGATCGCGCGCGCGCCGGTGAGATCGTCGTGCGCGTCCCGGCCGGGCGCTTCGACGCGGCGATGGCCGAGCTTCGCAAGATCGGGCGCGTCGTCGCCGACAACGTCAACTCCCAGGACGTGACCGAGGAGTTCACCGACCTCGAATCCCGCCTCCGCAACCTAAAGGCACAGGAGGCCGTGCTGCTCCGGCTCATGGGCACCGCGAAGACCGTCCAGGACACGCTCGTCGTGCAAGAGCGGATGGCGGTCGTCCAGGGAGAGATCGAGCAGGTGCAGGGCCGGTTGAAGGTGCTGCGTTCGCTGACGCAGCTGAGCGCGATCACCGTGCGCCTCGCCGAGCCGGGGGCCGGGGTGCTCCCAGGAGACGGCGGTCCATCGTTCACCGAGGCCTGGGACACCGCGATCGAGGGCCTCGAGCGCTTGGGCACCGTCGTCCTGATCGGAGCGATCTGGCTGGCGCCCTTCGCGCTGCTCGCGGCGGTCGTCCTCTCGTTCCTCCGCCGGCGCCCGCCCGCCGTCACCGAGCAGAGCTGACCAGGACCCTTTCCCCCGCCGACGGTTGCGGCTATGACTGCACCAACGGTCATAGCCGCATGCCCTGCCATCGGGCACGATGCCGTGGGTTCCATACGGGGGGTGACGTTCGGCGATGCGACGGGCACGCGATCTTCTCAGCGCTTGGATTCGAGCTGGGCTCCGGCACAAGGTCACGACGAGCCTGGTCGCGGTTGCCGTCGTCGCCGCGGCGATCGTCGTTCCGCTCTCGCTTAACCGGCCTGACAAACGGCAGGCGCGACCGGCGCCGCTCCCCACTGCGGAGGTGCCGTGTGGCCCGCGGCTCATCGAGCCGCCCGCGACCGCATCGACCGCGTCGTGGCAGCGCGTCTCACTTCCGCCTCTCTCGACCTGCTACCGCCTGACGGCCACGCGCAAGGACGCCGGAGGTGTCGCCGTCGATTCCACGTTCGTGCTCGAAGCCACCGGGGGCGCCGACACGTCGTCGCTCGCGCAGCGCATTCGCAGCGAGCCTCCGGTCCAGTTCGACGTCGAGCCGGTCGAGGGTCGCAGGACGCAGTACCGCGTGAAGCCCACGTCGCGGCTGCGTCCCGGCACCGTGTATCGCATCTCGATCCTCAGTGCGCCGGACGGGCCGGTCGCGCAACGGTGGGCGTTCCAGGTGCAGGACGAGGTTCGCATCGTGCAGACGTTGCCCGCCGACGAGGCCACCGACGTCCCGCTCAACACCGGCATCGAGCTGACGTTCAGCCACGACGGCCCCACCGGCGTCGTCAGCCTGTTCGCCATCAGCCCGAAGACCGACGGAAGGTTCGAGACGCACGATCGCACGGTGGTCTTCGTTCCGAAGGCGCTTCGCCGGTACACCGTGTACACCGTCACGCTTCGGCCGGGCGTGAAGGCCGCGGGCTCCGGCAAGGCGACGACGGCGCCGGTGACGTTCCGCTTCGAGACCGGCGGCTCGAACCGTTCGGGAGAGACGCCGACGATACCGCTGCAGTTCGGGCGCGGGGTGTGGGAGTCGCGCACCGCGGATGCGCCCGCGGTCGGGTTGTTCGGCGAGGAGCTTCCGCGCACGGTTGCGATACGCGTGTACCGGCTGCCGAACGTCGACGAGTTCGTGCGCTCGCTCGGACGCTTCACGTCCATTCCGTCGTGGGCGTCAGCGTCACGCATCTCCTATCGCGCAACTACGAGCGGATACCCGCTCGCGCTGTCGTTCAACGGAAGCGTCGGGCGCCTCGGCGATTCCGGCGACGGGTACGTGATCTTCCCATCGAGGCTCGCCGCCGGCTATTACCTCGTGCAGGCGCAGACGGCGGCGGGACCGATCCAGACGTGGCTCCAGGTCACCGACGTCGCAACGTACGTTGCGACCAGCGAGCTGCGCACGCTCGTCTGGGTCAACGACCTCGCTGCGAAGGCGCCGCTCGCCGGCGCGACGGTTCGCGTCGCCGGCGCCACGTTCTCGACGTCGACCGGGAGCGACGGCGTCGCGTTGTTCGGGACGCCAGCGAGCTTGCTGACGCTCGAGCCCGGGGCACTCGGCAGTGAAGCGGATACCGCCGGAAACCTCGTCATCACCGCACGCGACGGCCGCACCGGCGTCGTGCCGCTCTCCGACATCTTCACCGGGTTCCGCGAGTTCGACTACCGCGAGTATCAGTTCGCGGGAAACCCTGCGCCCTACTGGCGGTTCGTGTACACCGACCGTCATCTGTACCACCCGGACGACACGCTGAACTTCTGGGGCCTGGTTCGCGCGCGCGAGAAGCCGCTGCAAGAGCAGGCGCTCGACGTGCGCGTGATCGATTACAACTCCGGCACCGAAGCCGTCGTCGCATCGACCACGGTTCGCACGTCGAAGCGCGGAACGTTCATCGGAAAGACCGAGCTGCGCGACCTCACGGCGGGGTACTACTCGCTGCAAGTCGGCATCGGGGATCGCATGATCACGTCTACTTCGTTCGAGGTGCGCGATTTCGTGAAGCCGCCGTACAAGATCGACGTGACGCCGTCCAAGCGCGCGGTGTTCGCGGGCGAGCGCGTGGCGGTCGGCGTCAACGCGTCGTTCTTCGAGGGGACGCCGGTCGCGAACCTCCGGCTCGGGTACGACGGTGCGGTCGAGGGCCGGGTCTCGACGGCGGCCGACGGAACCGCGAGGATCGCGTTCACCGCGGCGCGCGGAAGCGAGTACGGGATCTTCGACACCAGCTTCCTGAGCGTCGCGCCGGTGCTCGCCGAAGAGGCGGAGATCTCCGCCCAGGCGCTCGTGCAGGTGTTCAACTCGGCGGTGATGATCGAGGCGGCGTCGGCGCTGGCGTCGGGACGCGCGACGATCAGCGGTACGGTATTCAACGTCGATCTCTCCAAGCTGAACGCCGACCGCGCGAGCGATCCGTACGACTTCAAGGCCGGTCCCGCCGCGGGGCGGCGGGTGACGGCCAACGTCGAGGAGATCTCCTACCGGCGCGTCGAGACGGGATCGGAGTACGACTTCGTCTCCAAGCGCGTCACCAAGACGTATCGCTACGACGAGGTGTCGCGGCCGGCCGGAACGTTCACGGCGACGTCGGATCGGCGCGGACGCTTCACGATCTCGTTCCCCGCGCGCAGCGATCGGCAGTATTCCGCGAAGCTCGCCGTCGCGGATGCGCGCGGCCGCGTGTTCCGCGAGGACGTGTACGTGTATCAGTTCGATGCGAACGATGTCTCGCCGTCACTCGTCCCGTCCGGCCAGGGTCCGTTCGCGCCGGGCGAGCGCATCTCGGTGACGTTGCGCAAGGGGCCGTCCGATCTGCCGTCCGGAGGCGCGAACCGTTACCTGTTCATCCAAGCGCGCAACGGCATTCGCGAGCACGTCGTGCGCACCGTGCCGGCGTACGCGTTCACGTTCACCGAGGCGCACCTGCCGAACACCGACGTGGTCGGGGTTCGCTTCACCGGCACGAGCTTCGAGGAGACGTCGGCTCCGTTCAGCGCCGAGCTCGACCGCACGCTTCGCGCGCTGACCGTGAGGGTGACGCCGCGCAAGCGGGGATACCGCCCCGGCGAGACGGCCGTGCTCGACGTGCGCGTCAGCGATCGCTCCGGGAGCGGCGTGAGCGGCGCGGAGGTGCTCTTGAGCAGCGTCGACGAGGCGATCTTCCGGCTGCAGGAGCACGAGTTCTACTCGGACCTGTCGATCCTCGACACGCTGTACGAACGCGTGCCCGGCGGCGTGTTGCGCACGCGCGCGTCGCACAAGACGCCGGTTGCGTTCCGCGGAGGCGAGCACGGCGGCGAAGGAGGCGTGCGCGACACGTTCCGCGATACCGCGCTGTTCGATCGCGTGACGACCGGCGGCGACGGCCGCGCGGCGGTGCGGTTCAAGCTGCCGGACAACCTGACGTCGTGGCGCGTGAGCGCGCTCGCCGTGACCGACGGGCTGTCCGCCGGTTCGGGCGTCGGCGCCGTTCGCGTCTCGCTCCCGATGATCGCCGACGTCGCGCTCAACACGACCTACCTGTCGAGCGACCGTCCGTCGCTCCGCGTGCGCGCGTTCGGCACGGCGCTGAAGCCGGGCGACGCGGTGCGCTTCACGGTCTCGGCGCCGACGCTTCCGGTGAAGAAGGCGACGGCTTCGGGCCGCGCGTTCGAGGCCGTGGACGTTCCGCTCGGCGCGCTGCGCGAAGGCACGCACGAGATCACGGTCGAGGCCAAGAGTGGAGCGTCCTCCGACGCGCTGAAACGAACGATCACCGTCGTGCCGTCGCGTCTCGTGCGAACGACGGCCGGCTTCCTCGACGTTCGTCCCGGCGACGACGTCGAGGTGAAGGGGAGCCCGGACCGGCGCACGCGCGTCGTGTTCACCGATCACAACCGGGGCCGGTACTACGGCCCGCTCGTCGAGCTGAGCGCCACCTACGGCGACCGTCTCGACCAGATGCTCGCCCGCAACATCGCGCAGGAGATGCTCGCGTCGTCATTCGCGGAGGCTCCCGCGTTGCCGGCGGTGTTCGTACCGTCGACGTACCAGACCGACGACGGCGGGCTCGCGATCTTCCCGTACGCCGACGACGACCTGGCGATGAGCGCTCACGCGGCAATGGTGGCTCCCGATCGGTTCGGACGCGCAGAGCTCGCGCGGTACTTCACCTCGGTGCTCGGCAACGACAAGGAGACGCGGGAGCGCAAGATCATCGCGCTGTCCGGCCTTGCCGCGATCGGAGAGCCGGTGCTCGCCGAGGTGCAACGTCTCGCGGAGCGCGATGGGTTGAGCGTGCGCGAGCGGGTGCACGTGGGGCTTGCTGCCGCCGCCCTCGGTGACGACGAGACCGCGGCGGAAATCTACCGTGGAGTGCTCGCCGACTACGGAGAGGTTCGTGGCGACGCGGTGCGCATCAAGTCCGGCAACACCGCGGACTCCATCCTGGAATCGACGTCGCTGGAGGCGTTGCTCGGCGCGTGGATCGGGGACGACCATGCACCGTTGCTGTTCAATTACACGGTTCGCACGCGATCGAGGGACGTGCTCACCGTCCTGGAGCAGGTCGGCTATTTGCTCCGCGCGCTGCCGCGCCTGCCGTCGGACGCCGTGACGTTCTCGTACCTGCTCGGCGGAAAGCGGCACGAGGCGACAGTGGAGCGCGATCAAGTCGTCGCGCTCTCGCTCATGCCCGCCGAGCTCCGCGGTCTCGACCTGAAGGTGACGCGGGGAACGCTGGGCGTTGCGACCTCGTATCTCTCGCCGGTCGATCGCTCCACGCTTCGCCGGGACACCGCGGTCGGCGTGACGCGCACGTACGAGACCGGCGCACGGCGTAGTGGCGTGGTGCTGCGGGAGGGCGACCTCGTGAAGATCAGGATCGACTACGTGCTGCCGTCCACCGCGGAGGACGGGTGCTATCAGATCTCCGACTTGCTGCCGTCCGGGCTCAAGCCGGTGATGAATCTGTACGCGCGCGGCATCGACGATGCGGCGGCGACATACCCGTACGCGGTCGAGGGACAGCGCGTCAGCTTCTGCGTCGCGAAGGGAGAAAAGTACCGGCCGGTCGTGTACTACGCGCGCGTAATCGGCACCGGCCGGTACACGGCGGAGCCGGCGTTCATCCAGGCGGAGGCCGCTCCCGAGAGCATCAACCTGACGACCTCCGTTCGGGTGGACATTCGATGAGGCACGCGCGCATGCGGACGCTGGCCGTCGCTTCGGCGTTCGTGGTGGTTGCG
>JBIOWR010000238.1:0-10118 GCA_044868775.1 Actinomycetota bacterium | reverse complement strand
TCGAGACGAGGTTGACGATGAGCGCGGCGCCGGCCGCCACGACGATCGCGCTCATCCCGAGCAGCATCGCGCGTATGAACTCGGTGCCGGTGCGCGCCGCCTCCACCTCAGCGGACTTCGACTCGCGCACGGACAATTGGATCGGCGATCCGAGGTCGGCAACGGCCTTGCGTACCGCCGGCGCCGCGGTGTGCGCGGCGTCGAGGCCCGCGACGACGCCGCCGCGCGCGGAGATGCGCACCACGTTCGCCTGGTCGGTCCCGAGGAACGTGCGAGCGGTGTCGAGCGGGGCGAACACCGCGGCGCGCAACCCGAACGCGCCGGGTCCGCGCATGCGTGTAATCGCGGCGACGCGAAGCTCGGGCGTGACGGCCGGCGCGCCGGGCGTCGCGATCGACACGCGCAGCCGGTCGCCCACCTTGGCATCGAGCGCTTCGGCGGCTTGCGTGTTGATGATGACGCGGCCCGGACCGATGCCGGGGCCGAGCCCGTCGCCGAACGTGCGCTCTCCGTTGGTCAATTCGAACGCACCGAACGATCGTTGCGCCGCCGGGTCGAAGCCGAAGATCGTCACGCCGGACTCGCCCTGACGGCTGTCGAGGTCGGCGACCGAGCCGACCAGGTCGAGACCGGCTGCGACGCCGTCGACGCGAGCGTTCGCGAGATCTTGCGCGAGGCGCGATGCATACTCGCGCGGGAAGAACGCTCCTTGCGCGGTGACGGTGATATCGATGGTGCCCCATTGCCGGTAGGAGTTGAGCAACGAGGACTCCACGGTGGAATCGGCGCCGACGAGCGACGCGGTGATCGCGACGGAGCCGACCATGAGCCCGCCGATGACGAGCAGCGACTGGCCGATGCGGCGCACCGACTCCTTCACCGCGAGGCGGCGCAAGAGCGCGCGCCGCCACGCCATCACGGCGAGCCCTCCGTACAGCAGGAGGAACAGCGCGCCGAAGACGACGACGGCGCCCACTTATCCCTCGCCGTTCTGGATGAGCCCGTCGCGCATGCGCACGATCCGATGCGCGCGCGCTGCGATCGACGCGTCGTGCGTCACCATGACGATCGTCTGGCCGTCGCCGTTCAAGCGCTCGAACAGCTGCATCACTTGATCGCTCGTCTCGGTGTCGAGGTTGCCGGTGGGCTCGTCCGCCCACACGACCGCGGGGCGGTGCACGAGCGCGCGCGCGATGGCAACGCGTTGCTGCTCGCCGCCGGAGAGCCGGTCCGGCGTGTGATCGGCGCGCTTGTCGAGGCCGACCATCTCCAAGACTTCGAGCGCGCGACGGCGTGCCTCCTTCTGGGAACGACGCAACAGCAGCAACGGAATCTCCGCGTTCTCGACCGCGGTGAGCACCGGCAGCAAGTTGAACGCCTGGAACACGAAGCCCATCTTTTGCGCGCGATACGCGGTGCGCTCGTTGTCGTCGAGGTTCGCGAGGTTCTTGCCTTCGACGACGACCTCGCCGCCGTCGATGCTCTCGAGCCCAGAGAGACAGTTCAGCAACGTCGTCTTGCCCGACCCCGACGGGCCGACGATCGCGACGAGCTCACCGGGAGCAACGGCGACGTCGACGCCTTTCAGCGCCTCGACCTCCGTGCCGCCGCGATAGACCTTGCGCACGCCGCGCGCGACCACCATTCCGTCCAATGCAGGAGCCTCCCCCGTTGCGTTCGCCCAATCCTTCGCGATCCGCGGCGCGCTGGCAAACATCGGTAGAAATCGGATCGGCGTTCTTGCGGCTCACTCGCCGCGCTTCGAGAATGCGTGCTCATGCCCGAGACGACGATCTTCACCGGCGTGCGCGTGTTCGACGGCCTGCGCTTCCTCGCCGAGCCGCGCGACGTGCTCGTGCGAGGCGAGCGCATCGCGGAGGTGGCGGCGGCGCCGGTCGCGGCGCCCAGCGGCGCGGTTGTGATCAGAGGAGGTGCGCTGTTTCCCGGATTCGTCGACGCGCACGTGCACCTGTCGTTCTCCCACGCGTCGCTCGTCGCGCGCGGCGGCGTCACGACGGTGATCGACTTGGGAGAGCCGGAAGCGTTCGCGTTCGCCGAGCACCCGCCGCTCACGGTGCGCGCGGCGGGGCCGTTGCTGACGGCGCCGCGCGGATATCCGACGCGTTCGTGGGGAGCCGGCGGCTACGGACTGGAGGTTCGGGACCCGGCGCACGCGCGCGATGCGGTCGCGCGGCTGGCGGATCGTGGAGCGGCGATCGTGAAGATCGCCGTCGAGCCGGCGGGCGGTCCGATCCTGGATGGTGACGCGTTGACCGCGATCGTGCGCGAAGCGCACGATCGCGGGCTGGCCGCAGCGGTGCACGCGCTCGGAGCAGCGACGGTCGCCACCGCGCTCGACGCCGGCACCGACGTGCTCGCGCACGTGCCGGTGGAACCGCTGCCGCGCGCGCTCGTGCGCGCCATCGTCTCGCGCGGCGTCGCCGTGATCTCCACGCTGCGCGCGTTCGGAGCGTCCCGCGCCGCGCGCGAAAACCTCCACGATCTCGCGCGCGCCGGATGCCGCATCGTGTACGGGACCGATCTCGGCAACGGCGACATCGCGCCGGGACTCGACGTGGACGAGCTGCAACTGATCGGCGACGCGTTCGACAGCTCGGAGAAGGCGCTTGCCGCGGCGACCTCGGTTGCAGGCGCGTATGCGAAGCACGGCGGCCGCATCGAGGCGGGCGCTCCCGCGGACCTGGTGCACGTCGCGTCGTACTCCACGCTGGAAGACCTGCGCGCGCCGCGATCGGTGTGGAAAAACGGAACGCGCCTCACCGGTGATGGTGAGGCGCGTTGATGTGCCCGGTCGTTATGCGGTCGCTGCGGTGCTCTCGCGCCAGGCGCGGTACTGCGCGACTTCGTACGCCGTGCGCTCCTCGAAGGTCATGAACTGCGTCGGCTTGCCGCAGTAGTTGCACACCTTCTGGTCCTTGTCGATTCGCGACGTGCAACGGATGCACATGTCGCCACCCACGATCTCGTTGCGCATGATTCGCTCCCGCTTCCCGATGTTGCCCTGCCCTACTGTGGCGTAGACGGCAGCTCACGTCTTGACGCGCCTGCGCCAACTCAGCACGGGACCCTCGTCCTAATCGTCGGACGATCGCGGTCCGATCTTGAGCGAAGCGCGCCGGAACGGCGGCGCGCCTACCGGCGCACCTCGAACCGGACCGACCGCACCACGCGCGGCGAGAACGGACCGTGGTCCCCCGCGACGAGCTCGGCGTTGAGGACGTGCGCACCGGGGCGCAGGCCGGAGACGTCGATCTCCCTGGTCGTGCCGCCCACCAGCGGCAGCAACGTCCCGTCGATGTCGACGTGCACGTGGCCCTCGTCGGGCCGCAGCCGCGTGGTTGCCTGGTCGAGCAGCCGGGCGCCCTCCAGGCGGAACGTGAAGCGGAGCCGGGCCTTCACGACCTCGCCCTCCCGCGGCGCGACGATCTCGAGCTGCGCCGTCGTCTGCGGCCGCACCGACGCGATGCGCGGGCGCAGGTATCGCTGCGGAAGCGTGAACGCGGCCGGCAGCAACCCGAGCGCGAACGCGACCAACAGCGGGCCGAGCCAGCGCGGCTTGGTGCGCAACGCCCTGCCGCGGATCGCACGCACGCCGGTGATCGCGAGCGCGACCGCGAGAAAGAGCATCAGCTGCGCGACGGTCTCGTCGGCGCTCGTACCGAGCCCGTCCGCGAGCACCGGCACGATCATGGAATCGTCTGGCGGAAGTAGGACGACAGCGTCTCGCCGCCTGCGTCGGCGACGACGCGGAACAGCCAGGTTCCGGGCGTAAGGCTCACCGTCGCGACGAAGTGACCGCGACCGAACCGGCGCACCTCCAGCGCGAACCCATCGCCTTCGGGCGGCGCGCCTTCCATGGTGGCCGAAGCGACCGGCAGCTCGTTGCCCTGCGCGTCGAAGAACGTGAAGTGCACGTCGTTGGTGCCGCGCTTCTCTCCCGGATCGAGGTACGCCTGCACCGACCTTCCGCCGGCGAGCGTGACGGTGTACAGCGTCGGCTGCCCCGCCTGGCGCGACACGCTCAGGTCTTGCTCGGGAAGGCGCGTGTCGAGTCGCAGCGTCACCTCGGAGGTCCGCGCCGCACGCTGCACGCGCACGACCACGCGCCAGCGACCGTCGATGGAGAGCGCGGGACTCTGCGCAGTCCACGCAGCGCCGCTCGCGCGCGTGAGCGGGACGACTTGGGTGCCGGCCTCCGGACGCGACGGCAACGACAGGCGCAGCTCGACGCTCGTTGCATCCGCCGGTTCGCCGGTGTCGTAGTCGGTGATCTCCGCGCG
This sequence comes from Actinomycetota bacterium, assembly GCA_044868775.1. GTDB lineage: Bacteria > Actinomycetota > AC-67 > AC-67 > AC-67 > JBIOWR01. The sequence continues at coordinate 5,817 of JBIOWR010000238.1, read as the reverse complement.
GAACGTGTTCGGTCCGGCCGCGCCCGGCGTCACGGTCAAGCGCACGCGAATCGTCGTCGCGAAGTCGGCGCCGCTCACCACGACGTTCGCCGGCGGCTTGCGCGCGGTCGCGGCTGCCGACAGCGCGGGAGGAGCGAGGCCGGCGATCGTACCAGTCACGGCAAACAGCGTCGTCGCGATGACGAGCTCCACGGTCACGCTCGTGCGCAACGAACGGCGCCGCTCGTCGTACCGGGGCACGAACCTGAATCGATTGAGCGCGCCGAGCGCGAGGATGCCTCCGAACAAGAGCATCTTGATGAGCGCACCGCGCCCGTAGCCGGTGGACGTCAATGCGCCGAGGCCGCCGACTTCCGCGAGCGCACGCGTCGAGCCGGTCGCGCCGGCGAGCACGATCGCACCGAGCGCAAGGCTCGAGAACCTGCGCACCGCTGCGTGGCGGTCGAACTCGGCGCGCCCGACCAGCCCGCGCAAGAGCCAGAACAACGCGCCCGACCACACGCCCGCCGCGATGAAGTGCGTCCATTGCACGCCGACCTTGAGCCACGTCCAGCTCGTGGAGCCGCCCGCGTGTCCGGCGGCGACGCGCGCGAGCATCGCCGCGGCGGCGGCAACGCCGAGCGCAAGCAGCAACGCCTTCTTCGGGCCGCGCAGCGCGACTGCGAGCGCAAGGGCGCCGGCCACGAGCACGGCGGCGCCGAGGCGCAACGGGCCCACGCCTGTGTTCGACGCAGCGAGGTCTCCGATGGAGATGCCGAGCGCGCGCGCTTGCTCCACGAGCATCACGAGGTATCCGAGCAGCGCGAGCGCCCACGCAATGAGCACGGCACGCCTGCCGCGCACCACGCCGGCGCCGAGCACGAACGCGCCGGCAGCCGCGTATCCGATGAGCAACGCGAGGCCGGCGTACAGTGCCGCTCGTCCGGTGACGGCGAGCGGCGTGGGCTTCGCAACGGTCGGCTCGCGCTCGTCGTCCGCGGCCGGCGCCGGCGGCTGTCCGACGCCGAACGAGAACGACCCCGCCGTGAGATGTCCGTCGACGCGCGAGACGACGCGCCACGACACGGTGTACGAGCCGTTCGCCAGGCCGCTCCGGAGCGGAACCACGAGCGTGAGCCGATCGGTCGGCGACGGTCTCGCGCGCGCGCGTTGCACCTCCGCGCCGGACGAGCCGAGCACGCGCACGGTTGACAGGCCGGTGTCGGGCGGTTCGCTGAACGTGAGCGTCACCTGCGCCGGCGCGCGATCGAGGGTCGCGCCGCGCGCAGGATCGGACGCGCGCAACACCGCGTGCGCCTGCGCCGGCGCGGCCGGGAGCAACGCGGCCGCGCCGAAGAGAATCGCTAGGAGGAACCCGCGCGTCAGCGCTTTCGTAGCAGGCTCACTCCTCCCAGCACGGCGCCGAGCGCGCCGAGCACGGCGCCGAGCGCGCCGAGCGCGACGCCGATGATGCCGAGCAGGCGCGCTTGCGACGCGGAGTTGTCCGTCTCCTTGATGCTCGCAGCCAGCGTCGTCTGCACGCGCGGGATCTCGCGATCGAGGCGCGTGCTCAGCTCGGCGCCGTTTGGAATCGGTTGCGGGAACTGCACGTCCGCCTGGTCGTCCACGCCGTTGAACGTGTTCTCACCGGACTTGACGCTGGCGTTCACGCGCTGGCCCTTGATCGTCCCGAAGACACGGAAGGTGTAGTCGCCTGCGCTCGTCGGCGTGAGCCAGGCGCGGTAATCCCCCGGCGTGCCGAACGCCCCCACTCTGAAGTGCGGCTCGAGCTTCAACGTTTTCTTCTCGGTGCCGAACGTCACCTCGACGCTCAGGGTGTCGCCGACGTCGACGACCGGCTTCTCGTCGTGGTCGCTCAAGATGACCTGGACGCTGTTCTTGAAACCGGTGTACGCGGGCTCGTCGCCCCATCCGATCACCATGAAGTAGCTGCCGAGCGGCCTGCCCGCGTGCGCGGACGCCGGCTGCTGCGCGAGCCCCAGCATGCAGCCCATCATTGCAGCGACAACCAATACGCGAGTACGCATGATCTCCTCCTCACGAATAAACGATACGAACCAGGCGGCACGTCGCCACCCGGCACTTGATCGCGAAGGACGGATCTAGCGAGAAGGAGGACCGCGGACCAGAACGTTCGATCCGCAGAACGAGATCGTGGAGAGCGGCGTCGCAAGCGCGCATGGGGTCGCGATGCGCGCGAGCGGCGGACGCGCGGTACGCACGCGCGCGAGCACGCGGCGCGTGCGTTCGGCGGCGCCCGAGATCGCGGCGACGACAACCGTCATCACCACCGCGACGCAGAGCTGGAACAGCAACCCCCTCACCAGCACGCCGCCCGTCGTCAGGCTCGACAGCGCCGTGCCGTTGACGACGCGCTCCACGATCTCGACGAGCGTGAACAACATGCATTGCGTCAGCGCGAGCGTGGCGCCGAACCTGTGCGGCGACAGCGGCACGTACGCGTCGCGCCGGAACGCGCGCTGCATGAACAACGCGGTGGCGGCGAGCACGCCGCCGGCTACCGCGAGCGCGATCGCCGATTCCCAGTAGCCGTGGCCCGTGGCCGCGAGCAGCGCGCCCGACGCGCCCGGCGCCGCCACGGCGTAGGTCAGCGCGTGGGCGGCGACGGCGCCGGCGACTCCGAGGCCGCCGATCGGCAGCGCGTCGCGACGCGTCGTCGTTTTCATGTCCAGGCGATGATAATGGGCCTTCTTCACGGAAGGCCAGACCTGTCCAGTTTTCCGTTCGCATTGCGCGGAATCTCGGGGAGGAAGACGTACTCGCGCGGCAGCTTGTACGACGAGAGACGCGTCGCGAGGAATTCGCCGAGCTGCTCGGCGTTGGCGTCGTCGCGCGCCACGAGGTACGCCACGACGCGCTCGCCCCACTCCTCGTCGGGCCGGCCGGCGACGGCGGCGTCGTCCACGAGCGGGTGCTCGTGGAGCGCGTCTTCGATCTCGCGCGGCGCGACGTTCTTTCCCCCGGTGACGATCATGTCGTCGAGGCGGCCGAGCACGCGCAACGTTCGTTCGGGGGTGATCTCTCCGGCGTCGGCCGTGTGGAACCAACCTCCACGCATCGCGACGTCGCTCAAGTCGGGCTGCATGCGATAGCCGTTCATCAGCACCGGCCCGCGGATCATCACCTCGCCTTCATCGCCGATCGCGACCTCGACACCGTCGAGCGCGCGGCCGTCGTACACGCAGCCTCCGCAGGTCTCGGTCATGCCGTACGTCGTGACGAGGTTGACCCCTGCGACGCGCGCGCGTTCGAGCAATGCTTTTGGAGCGGCCGCGCCGCCGAGCAACACCGCTTTGAACCGCCCGAGATCGGCGCCGGCGTCGAGCAACCTCGTGAGCTGCGTCGGCACGAGCGACACCAGCGTCGTATCTTTTTCTTTCTCGAACGTCGTGACGTCGAACGCGTCGTGCACGACCGGCTCCGTGCCGAGCACGCGCGACCGCACGAGGATCGCGACCCCGGCAACGTGATGCAGCGGCACGCACGCGAGCCAGCGATCGCTCGCGCCGGCGCCGATGCGGGCGAGCCCGGCGCGCGCGCTCGCCTCGAGCGCGGCGTGGGACAGCTCCACCGGTTTGGGTGCTCCGGTCGTGCCGGAGGTGACCACGACGATCGCCGCGCCTTCGGTGGCGGGTACCGGGTCCGGCAGTCCCTCCACGCCCCCGGCGGTGACGAGCGCAGCCGGCCGGGTCGCCGCCAGCACGCGCCTGGCCTCGTCCGGGGTCATGCGCGGGTCGAGCGGGAGCGCCGCCGCACCGGCCTCCCAGACCTTGCGCAGGCGCTCGCCCAAGGCCTGCGCGGGAAGCCGAATCGCGATGAGGTCGGGGCCGTCCATGGCCTTGACCGTAGCGAACGGCGGACCGGCTCGCCCCCGGGCCGCGGCGGTTTTCACCCGCTCCACCCGGCCTGCTACCGTGGTCGGTGACGTTTCGAGCGATCACTTTAGGAGTGATAACTACGATGGAGCCGCGCCTCGCCCTGGACTGGCAGCGCTCCGGGGAGTACGCCGACATCTGGTACGACGCCGCGGACGGCATCGCCAAGATCACGATCAACCGGCCGGAGGTGCGCAACGCGTTCCGCCCCGCCACCCTCTTCGAGCTTCAGGACGCGTTCGAGCGCGCGCGCAACGACCCCGGCATCGGGGTGATCGTGCTGACCGGCGCCGGCGGCGAAGCGTTCTGCTCCGGCGGCGACCAGCGCGTGCGCGGCGACGACGGATACGTCGACGAGCACGGCATCGGCCGGCTGAACGTGCTCGATCTCCAGGTCCAGATTCGCCGCTTGCCCAAGCCGGTCGTCGCGATGGTCGCCGGCTACGCGATCGGCGGCGGGCACGTGCTGCACGTCGTGTGCGACCTGACCATCGCGGCCGACAACGCACGCTTCGGCCAGACCGGTCCGCAAGTGGGATCGTTCGACGGCGGCTTCGGCTCGGGCCTGCTCGCCGAGACGATCGGATGGAAGCGCGCCAAGGAGATCTGGTTCCTCTGCGAGCAATACGACGCGCAAACCGCGTACGAGTGGGGACTGGTGAACAAGGTCGTGCCGCTCGCCGAGCTCGAAGAGGAGACCGTGCGCTGGTGCAAGCGCATGCTGGAGATGAGCCCGCACGCGCTGCGCATGCTGAAGGCGTCGTTCGCCGCGTGGACGGACGGCATGGCCGGCGTGCAGCAGCTCGCCGGCGACGCGACGCTGTTGTTCTACATGACCGAGGAAGCGCAAGAGGGCCGCAACGCGTACGTCGAGAAGCGGAAGCCGCGCTTCGACAAGTTCCCCAAGCGGCCGTGAACGTCTGGATCGAAGGCGCGCGGCCCAAGACGCTCGTCGCCTCGATCGTCCCCGTGCTCGTCGGCACCGCAGTCGCCGCCGGCGCGGGCATCATCTGGTGGCGCTTCGCCGCGGCGATGGTCGTCGCCGTCGCGATCCAAGTCGGCGTGAACTACGCCAACGATTACTTCGACGGCACGCGAGGAGTGGACACCGCGGCGCGCGTCGGCCCGCGCAGGCTCACCGCGAGTGGGATCGCAACGCACGCGCAGATGAAGGCGGCGATCCTCGTCTCGTTCTTCGTCGCCGCATGCGCAGGGCTCGCGCTCGCATGGGTCGCAGGCTGGTGGCTTCTGGCCGTCGGCGCCGTCGCGTTCCTCGCGGCGCTGGGTTATAGCGGCGGCCCGAAGCCGTACGCGTCCGCCGGCCTCGGCGAGCTGTTCGTGTTCGTGTTCTTCGGCGTCGTGGCGACCGCCGGCTCCGCGTACGTGCACGCCGAGCGCGTGACGTTGCTGGCGTTTCTCGCGTCGATCCCGGTGGGATTGCTCGCGGTGGCGATCCTCGTCGTCAACAACTTGCGCGACATCGAGACGGACGCGGCGGCGGGGAAACGGACGCTTGCCGTTCGGCTCGGGCGTGCGGGGACGCGGCGGTTGTATCGCGCGCTCATCTTCGGAGCGTTCGTGTCGGTGTTCGCGGTCGCCGGCGTCGCGAGCAGCGTTGCGCCTCTGCTCGCGCTGTTCGCGCTCTCGTTCGTGGTCAAGCCCACGATGCTCGTCGGCGCGCACGACGACGCGCCGGGGCTGGTGCGCGCGCTGGTCGCGACCGCGCAGCTCCAATTGATCTTTGGAGCGTTGCTCGCGCTCGGCTTGTGGCTTCGGTGAAGATGAACACGGTTCGGTTTCGCATCCCGCTGCGCGTGCCGTTTCGTGGCGTGACCGTCCGAGAAGGCGTGCTGCTCGAAGGGCCGCAGGGATGGGGCGAGTCGTCGCCGTTCCCCGGGTTCGGCCTCGACGACGCGGAAGC
>JBIOWR010000237.1:0-16610 GCA_044868775.1 Actinomycetota bacterium | reverse complement strand
TATGTGGCACGACCGGCGGTGAGCAGCCGAAACACTTGTCCCCCGCTGTGGATTCAGGTGTGGACGACTCACGCGCTTTCCACCACCGTCGAAGTTTTCTTCTGGATGCGCGCAGTCAGCTCCTGGACCTGTGCATAAACCTGGCGGCGCTCACCCATCAGCTTTCGGATCTTGGAGTCGGCATGCAGAACCGTCGTGTGGTCGCGCCCGCCGAAGATCTCCCCGATCTTCGGAAGCGACAGCGGCGTCAGCTCCCGGCACAGGTACATCGCGACTTGTCGTGCCTGCACGAGCGGGCGTGAGCGTGACGGACCGATCAGCTCGGCACGCGACACGCCGAAATACGACGCGCACTCCGCGAGGATCATCTCCGGGCGCACCTCGTTCGCGCCCTCGGGAGCGATCAGCGGGCTCAAGACCTCCTGCGCCAGCTCCAGGGTAAGCGGTAGCTGTGACAGCGACGCGTATGCGACCACGCGATAGAGCCGCCCCTCCAATTCGCGGATGTTGTTGTGCACGCGCATCGAGATGAACTCGAGCACGGTGTCCGGCACGTCGAACCCCTCCGACGCGGCTTTCTTTTGGAGGATCGCTACACGCGTCTCGAGGTCGGGCGGCTGCACGTCGGTGATCAACCCCCACTCGAACCGCGTGCGCAGCCGGTCCTCCAACCCCGGGATCGCCTTCGGCTGGCGGTCGGACGAGATCACGATCTGCCGGCCGTCGTTGTGCAGCGCGTTGAACGTGTGGAAGAACTCCTCTTGCGTCTGCTCACCGCGCGCGAGGAACTGGATGTCGTCGATGAGCAACACGTCGGCTTCGCGATAGCGCCGGCGGAAGCCGGGCATCTTCTCCTGGCGAACGGCGAGGATGAACTCGTTCATGAACTGCTCGCTCGACACGTACCGCACGCGCGCGCCGGCGTACAGCGACGAGACGCAGTGCCCGATCGCGTGCAGCAAGTGCGTCTTGCCCAGCCCCGCGCCGCCGTAGATGAACAACGGGTTGTAGGAGCGCGCCGGCTGCTCGGCCACCGCTTGCGCCGCGGCATGAGCGAAACGGTTGGACGGGCCGATGACGAACGACTCGAACGTGTACTTCGGGTTGAGCTGCTGGTGCTCCTCCGGTTTCGCGGGTGCGAGCGCCGGCGACTCGACAACGATGTCGGACGGCACCGGACGCTCCTCGACGCGCACGCGGAACGACACCGGCCTGCCCAACACGCCGGTGAGCGCCTCGTTGAGCAATCCCGCGTAACGATTCTCGAGCCTCTCCTTCGCGAACGCGCTGGGCGCCGCGAGCTCCACGACGTCGTCGTCGAGCCGCACGGCGCGGGTTCCTTCGATCCACGGTCGAGCTCCGGGCGACGGGAGCCGCTCGACGAGCGATTCCACGGCGCGACCCCAAAGCTGATCGATCTCCTCGGGCACGATCCCTCCTCGTCCACAACGGTTATCCACAGCTGTGGAAAGCCCAATGGGGAAACCCGCGAGGGTCGCGCGAGGACAGCCTGGAACCAGGCCGGGAAGGCTCTCAGGTTGCTCTCCGGGCGGGAGAGCCCGCGGAGAATAACACCGTCATCCACAGACCACAAGAACGGGAAAGGACGGGCATTTTCCCGCTTCGACCTGGGGTTTCACGCTCGCGAGCACCCGCTTCAATTGACGGTCTCGAAAGCGCCCGCGTACACTTCGGCCTCCGATGAAGCGCACCTACCAACCACACAACCGCCGGCGCAAGCGTGTGCACGGCTTCCGTGCGCGCATGCGCACGCGCGCGGGTCGAGCGTTGCTGGCACGGAGGCGGCGCAAGGGTCGGGCGCGGCTCACCGTCTGATGGGCGGGACCATCCCGCTCCCATGCGCCGGGAGAACCATCTGCGAACCCCCAACGAATTCTCATTCGTGTATCGCACCGGCCGGCGCTCTCGTACAGACTCGGTGGTTGCCGTGATCGCCACCGCCCCCGTTACCGAGGCGCCCAAGGTCGGCTTCGCCACCTCGCGCAAGACCGGCAACGCGGTGCGCCGCAACCGCGCCCGTCGCAGGTTGCGCGCAGCTGTGGATCCACTTGTGGACAAGCTCGCGCCGGGTTTCATGGTCGTGCTTCAGGCGACCAACGAGACCGCGACGGTTCCCTTCACGAAGCTCGAGGCGGACCTTCGCCTCGCGCTGGACGGAGCACTCGATGCTTAGGGGCCTGCTCGTCGCGCTCGTCCGGCTGTACCAGGTGACCGTGCGGCCGCTCGTCGGCAACCGCTGCCGCTTCCACCCGTCGTGCTCCGACTACGCGATCCTCGCAATCCGCCGGAACGGCGCGTTGCGCGGCACCGGGCAAGCGATCTGGCGCATCGTGCGGTGCGCGCCGTGGAGCGCCGGCGGCGTCGAATATCCGCCCGGCGTTGGTTACCAACCCGGCGTCGGCAACCGACCCGGATCGGCAGGCGCACGTGGCTGAGCTCTGGGGCTCGATCCTCCGATTCTTCGGCGCGCTGCTGGGCGGCATCTACAGCGTCATCCCGTCGTACGGCGTCGCGATCATCTTGCTCACGCTGATCTCGCGGCTCGTGATCGCGCCGCTCGGCGTGAAGCAAATTCGCAGCATGCAACAGATGCAAAAACTGCAGCCCAAGGTGAAGGAGCTTCAGAAGAAGTACAAGGGCGACCGCCAGAAGCTCAACGAAGAGATGATGAAGCTCTACAAGGAGCACGGCGCGAACCCGCTCGGCGGTTGCTTCCCGCTCATCGCGCAATTCCCGGTTTTCATCGCGCTGTACGCGGTCATTCGAGCCTCGATCCCCGCGGTCGCGGTGCCGGCCACGGAGCTGGACATCAAGAGGATCCCTGCCACCGCGTTCTGTCACCCGAACACGCAACCGAACCTCGACAACCTGCAACCGACGAAGGTCGTGTGCGATCTCGCGGACGGAACCACGCAAACCTACGACATCGCGGAGTGGCGCCCGACGCACACCGGCGGCCGCGTCGATCCGCTGTCGGCAATGTCGTCGTGCACGCCGGTGAAGGATCGCGCCGGCAAGGGCGGCTTCACCTGTCAGACAATCTTCGGCGCCGGCCACCTCCCCAAGAACTCCAAGCTCTTGGAGGATCTCGTGGAAGGCCGCACCAAGTTCCTGGGCATGCACCTGGCGTGCTCGCCGCGCGACGCCGGGAACGTGACCGGCATCAAGAAGTGCGCGCCCAAGGGAGAGAAGTCGGGCGGCGCCGGCCTCGCCGGGTATTACATCCTGGTCGTCGCGATGGCCGGGTCGACCTACCTCCAGCAGCGGCAGATGTCGGCCAAGGCCACCGGCCAGCAAGCGCAGCAGATGAAGATGATGGCCGTGATGATGCCGGTGCTGTTCGGCTGGCTGTCGCTCACCTTCCCCGCCGCGCTATCGCTCTACTGGGTAACTGGAAATATCTGGACGATCGCGCAACAGAAGCTCATCTTCGGCCGCGAGGACAAGGGCGCGGGGGCCGGCTCGGCGTCGTCCGGTTCGGCGTTGCCTAGCGGCGACGGCCCCAAGCCGGGTAAGTCGTCGGGCGAGGCTCCGGCGAAGGCGCCCGGCAAGCCACCCAAGCCGAAGCAGGGGAAGAAAGGAAAACGCTAGCTCATGCGCGATCCGGTCGAGGAAAGCGGCGCGACCGTCGAGGAAGCAATCGACGCTGCGCTCGCGCGTCTCGGTGCGACCGAGGACGAGGTCGAGATCAGGATCGTGTCCGAGGGCGGCGGGTTCCCCGGCTCGACCGAGCCGGCGCGCGTGGTGGTGAAGCTGCGCGACGAGCGCGGCCCTGAGGATCTGGCGGTAGAGGAGCCGGCCGCGCCACCAGTGGCTCCGGAGGCCCTCGAGGAGCAGGCGAACGTTGCCGCAGACTTCCTCGACGACCTGCTCGACATCATGGACGTCGACGTCGGCGTGGAGATACACGTCGAGCCCGACGGCGCGTTCATCGAGCTGGAGGGCGACGAGATCGGCCTGTTGATCGGACGCCACGGCGCCACGCTCGACGCGCTCCAAGACGTAACGCGCGCTGCGGTGAAGAACAAGCTCGGAGATTGGCCCCAGCTCACGCTCGACGCCGAGGGCTATCACGCGCGGCGGCGCGAGAACCTCGAGCAGCGCGCGCGCTCGATTGCGGAGAAGGTGCAGCGGAGCGGCAAGCCGGTCGCGCTCTCACCGATGTCGGCGAGCGAGCGGAAGATCGTGCACGAGGTACTCGTGCGCGTGTCGGGCGTGCGCACCGAAAGCGCCGGCGAAGGGCTCGATCGTCACGTGGTGATCCACCCGGCGTAGAGGCGCTGCCACCGCGCGCCTGCCGCCGCTGCGCCACCCTCGGTTTTTACGCTGTTTTCGCGGCCTTGATCGCCTTCGGTGAACGGTATTCGAAGTCGATGCCCGCCACGAACGTCATCGCGGGAACGTCGACCCGATCGAGCTTGACGCGCACGATGATGTTGTAGGTGCCGCGCATCTCGAGAACTGCGCCGGTGCGCGTATCCACCTCGAACGTCGCGTCGTAGTAGAGCGAGCCCAGGACGCGCGCTTGCACCAAGTTCGCCAGCCCGGGATCGTCCGCCCAGCCGAACCGCTTGGCGGTCTCTTGCGGGCTGAGGATGAAGCCGAGTGGCATGCTGAGCGAACCCGTGATCGTGCGACGATCGCGCGCCGGCGCCTCGCCCGACAGCGTGTAGCGGAAGACCGGCTTCATCTTCTGTCCGAAGACCGGCTCCGTGATCGTTTGCGGGATCTCCCAGGACTGGCCCGGAGCCGCGCGCTTGATGCCGTACGGAACGAACGTCTCCTCCATCGGCGGACGGATGACGAGCTTCTTGCCGAGAGTCCAATCGCCGGCTTCGATCGCCTCGTCGCCCTCGGGGGGACGCTGCGTCTTCCACAGGCGCGCGCGCAGTCCGAGATCCGGCTGCTGCAGGGTGACGGTACGTCCGCCGTTGATCTGGTAGGCGTACGACGCCGGGACGAACTCGATCAGCGCCGTCTTTGTGTCGTTCGAGCGCACCCGCCACTGACCCTTGAGCACGGTGCGATCCGTCTGGTCCTTGCCCGGGCCGACCCCGATGATGCTCGCAGTCGTGGTGGTGGTCAGCTCGAAAGTGCGCCCGTCCCCGACGCCGAGGACGTATCCGAGCGGCACCGCTTGTGGCCCGGTCGCGGGCTTGTCCTCACGCAGCAGGCCCGGCGCGACCTTCAACCCGAGCGCGACCACGGCAACCACGACGAGCAGGACGATGAGCGGGCGGCTGCTGCGGCGCGGAGCCTCCGACGAGACCAGAGCCAGCTTGCCGAACGGCAATCGCGCGGCCTCCGCCGGTGCGTCGACTGAGGCCTCGGCTTCGCTGGCCTCAGGGCTCGCAGGGATCGCGCCCCCGCCGTCACCCGCCGGCTCTGCGACATCCGCCGCCGCGCCGTGGCTCGACGGCTCGTCCTCGGTGTTGGCCGGTACATATGAAAGTGCTTCGCTCACGGCAATCCTCCGGGTCGCCTCCCCGTCCGTCTGGCACTCGGCGTGGTCGTCTCGATACTTGAGGCGTTCGGAAGCATTTCACCCCGACGTGCTAGGAGGTTATGTTTCACGCGAAACATGGATGCGCGCGCCGTCATTGCCTCCCTCCTCCATGAATTGGAGCTTCCCGACCAGGTTGCCTCGCTGGTCGTGGCCCATGCCGAGGCCGTCGCGCGCGACGCGGACCGGCTCGGCCTCGTCTCCGAGCGAACTCCAGAAGCCGTTCTCGCCCGCCACACCGCCGACTCACTCCTGGTCGCCTTGGGACGCCGCCCGGCTGCTGGGGAGACCTGGGTAGACGTGGGCTCCGGGGCCGGCTTCCCCGGACTGGTACTCGCCTGCGGCTTCCCCGACACCAGCTTCGTCCTGCTCGAGCCTCAACAACGCCGGATGGGCTTCCTGGAGCTGCAAGTACTGAACCTCGGCCTGTCCAACGTGACGGTGCGGCGTGACCGGCTCCAAGCGCTCGGTCCAGAGTCTGCCGATGTCGTCGTCGCCCGCGCTCTGGAGAGTCCCGAGGCGACGTTTCCGCTGCTCACGGGCCCTCTCCGCGCAGGAGGCGCCGCGATCATCCTGGCCGGCCCGGGCACGCCCAAGCCGATCGAGGCGGTTGAGCTGGACGTCCGTCGTGGCTACGTTGACTCGCCGGGTCTGCTGTTTATGATGCACGCGACCCGATGACAGCCGATATCCATTATCTTCCGGGGGAGTCCCTGGAAACTCCTGCCATAACCCTGGCTTTCTGCAACCAGAAGGGCGGGGTTGGTAAGACGACCACCGCGGTCAATCTCGGCGCATGTCTTGCCGACGCCGGTGCGCGCGTCCTCCTCGTGGATCTCGACCCTCAAGGCAACGCCTCTACCGGCATAGGCATCGCGCGCTCGGAGATCGACACCGGAACGTACGAGGTGCTCGGCGGCACCGACCCTGCCACGGCGATCGTCAAGGCAGCGCTCCCGAATCTCGACGTGCTGCCGTCCACCATCGACCTCGCCGGCGCGGAGATCGAGCTGGTCTCGGCGTTCGCGCGCGAGTCGAAGCTCAGGGGAGCGCTGGCGAAGGTGCGCGACGCGTACGACTACATCCTGATCGACTCACCGCCGTCGCTCGGACTCCTCACGATCAACGCGCTCGTTGCTGCGGATGCCGTCGTCATTCCGATCCAGTGCGAGTACTACGCCCTCGAAGGACTCGGGCAGCTCCTCAAGACGATCGACCTCGTGCGCGACGGGCTGAACCAATCGCTGGACGTCGGCGGCGTCGTGCTCACGATGTACGACGCGCGCACGCGGCTCTCCGAACAAGTCGTGCAAGACGTTCGCGCGCACCTCGGCGACGTCGTGTTTCGCATGGTGATCCCGCGCACCGTTCGCTTGTCGGAGGCGCCGGGCTTCGGCAAGCCCGTCACGCGTTACGACCCCGCGTCGCGTGGCGCGTTCACCTATCGCGCGCTCGCGGTGGAGGTCATGCACCGCTGGCCGCGCGGCGCCGCCGCGCAGAACCCGCCCGCGCCGGTCGTGCTCGACGCGCCCACCGGCGCGGAGATTCCCGACGACGAACGCATCCGCATGGTCGAGGAGGGAACGCGATGAGCCAAGCACGAGGCGGCCTCGGCCGTGGCCTTTCCGCGCTGCTGCCGGTCGAATCCAAGACCGGCTTGCGCGAGATCGACCTCGACCAGATCACGCCGAACCCGAAGCAGCCGCGCACCGTCTTCGATCAGGATTCCGTCGAGGAGCTTGCGGCGTCGATCCGCGCCGTGGGCGTGCTCCAGCCCGTGGTGGTGCGGCGTACCGAAAGCGGCGCCTTTCAGCTCGTGGTCGGCGAGCGTCGCTGGCGCGCCGCTCGCCTCGCCGGCCTCGCCACCATTCCGGCAATCGTCCGCGACGGCGACGACGCGACGATGTTGCGCGACGCGCTCATCGAGAACGTGCAACGCCAAGACCTCAACCCACTGGAAGAAGCGGCCGCGTTCAAGGCGCTCATCGAAGAGGCCGGCCTCACGCACGACGACCTCGCAAGCCAAGTCGGCAAGAGCCGCGCAGCGGTGACCAACGCGTTGCGCTTGCTCTCGCTCGCTCCCGGCGTGCAGCAACGCATTGCCTCCGGCGTGCTCACCGCGGCGCACGGCCGCGCGATCGCTGCCCTGGCGACGCACGCCGCGCAAGAGCGCCTCGCGACGAGAGCAGTCGGCGAGGGCCTGAGCGTGCGCGCCGTGGAAGACCTCGTTCGTTCGCTCGCCGACACCGGCGTCACGACGCTCAGCGACCGCGCTCGCAAGACCCGCGCCGCGGCTCCCGCGAGCCGTCCCGCGGGAATTCTGGACGTCGAGAAGCGGCTGTCGGATATCCTGGAGACGCGCGTGCGCGTCGTGACCCGAGGCAAGCGCGGACGGATCGAGATCGAGTTCGCCGACCAGGAGGACCTCGACAGGATCTGGCACGTGTTCGCGCGAGAGCAGTAACGCGCGAAGGACAAGCCGCCGGCTCGGAGAAGAGGACCGCCGTGGAGTTTCGTCGCATCGATCGGCTGCCCCCGTACGTTCTCGCCGTCGTCACCGAGCTGCGCGCAGCCGCGCGGCGCGCAGGCGAGGACATCATCGACCTCGGCATGGGCAACCCCGATCTCGCAACGCCGCAGCCGATCGTGGACAAGCTCACCGAAGCGGCGAACGTCGCCAAGAACCATCGCTACTCCACGAGTCGCGGCATCCCGAAGCTGCGGCGCGCGATCTGCGACTGGTACGAGCGCCGCTACGGCGTGTCGCTCGATCCCGAGACCGAAGCGATCTCGGTCATCGGCGCGAAGGAAGGCTTGAGCCACCTCGCGTGGACGCTCGTGCAACCCGGCGACACGTGCCTCGTGCCCGAGCCGACGTATCCCATCCACACGTTCTGCTTCGCGCTCGCCGGCGCGCAAGTGCGATCGGTGCCGCTCGAGCAGCACGACGAGGATTTCTTCTCCAAGCTCCTCGAGGCGTACGAAGACACGTGGCCGCGACCGCGCGTCGTCCTCACGAGCTTCCCGCACAACCCGACCACGGCGGTGGTCGATCGCTCGTTCTTCGAGCGGCTCGTGGAGTTCGCGAAGGAGCGCGAGCTGATGGTGATCCACGATTTCGCGTACGCGGACCTGTGCTTCGACGGCTACGAGGCGCCGAGCTTGTTGCAAGTTCCGGGCGCGAAGGACGTCGGCGTCGAGGTGTACTCGCTGTCGAAGTCGTTCTCGATGCCGGGCTGGCGCATCGCGTTCATGGTCGGCAACCGCGAGATCATCACCGCGCTCACGCGGCTGAAGTCGTATCTCGACTACGGCGTGTTCCAGCCGATTCAGATCGCGTCGATCATCGCGCTCAACGAGTGCGAGGACGAGACGAAGGTCTTCCGCGACATCTACAAGTCCCGCCGCGACGCGCTCATCGAGGGGTTGGCGCGCGCCGGCTGGGAGGTCGCGCCTCCGAAGGCGACGATGTTCGTGTGGGCGCGCATCCCCGAGTCCCACCGCGAGATGAAGTCGGTGGAGTTCTCGAAGTTCTTGCTGAAGGAGGGGAAGGTCGCGGTGGCGCCCGGGTTGGGGTTCGGACGCGCCGGCGACGAGCACGTGCGGTTCGCGCTCATCGAGAACGAGCACCGCATCAACCAAGCAACGAGAGGGATCAAGCGAGCGCTCTCCCTCGAGCAATGAACGATCAGACCGAGCTTCGGCGCGCCGTCCTCGGCGTGTTGCTCGGCGTGGCGTATGGCGCGTTGATTGGGCTCCTCGCGCGGCGCGACCGGAATCCTTCGCGGAGGAATCGGTGGGCCGTCGGATCGAAAACCTAACCCTTCGCACGCTCCACGATCTGCCGCTCCGCTGTCGCGGCTGCGTGTTCTGGGAGGTCTCCCCGCTCGAGCAAGCGCTCGCGATGGAGCACGACCCGGACTTCGAGAAGGAAGCGTGGTGCAGCGCCGTCTCTTTGGAGACGGGCACGTGCGGCAAGGTCGTCTACGTGGACGGAACACCGGCCGGCTTCGCGCTCGCGGCGCTGCCGGAGAACTTCCCGCGAGCGGAGTTCTTCCCTGCACGCGTCTCCAAGGACGCGTACCTTCTCGCCACGATGCACGTGATCCAGGAGTTCCAGGGACAGGGCATCGGCAAGGCGCTCATCCAGGCGGTGTTGAAGGAGGCGAAGGATCACGGCAAGCGCGCTTTGGAGTGCTTTGCCGATCGCGATTGGGCGCGGCCCGATTGCATGATCCCCGCGCGCTTCTGCGAGCTCGCCGGTTTCAAGGTCAAGCGCGAACACCCGCGCTTCCCGCTCATGCGCATCGACGTGCGCTCGCTCGCAAAGGTCGCCGAGTCGATGGAGGCGGCGGTCGAGGCGTTCCTCGAATCCGTGCGCTTGCCGGAAGCCGCGCCGCGCCCGCTCGGTCGCTGATTGCCCCGGACGAGACGGGCGCCGAGTCAATCGTTCGTTCGGATCCATCCGTGGTGGATGTCGAGCGTCGTGCCCGCCGGTGGATCGCCGACGCCGAACTGCACGAAGCACGGCGGTTCGATATCGGCGAGGATCGGTACCGATAGTCCGTCGTTTCCTTTGCCGTGCACGAGGACCACGGAACGATCCGAATCGGAAGGAAGCGCAAGGTCGAGGCGCCACGGACCCCACTTGAGACGGATCATATGTTGCTCGTGTCTGCTCGATTCGCGCTTCAGGACTCGGATCCAAACGGGCCCGCTGTAGGCGGCGGGGTGATGGCCCATCCACGCTGACTTGAACTCGCGCCCGAGGAGTCGTGAGACCTCAGCCGCTATGCGCTCGTTTCCGAGATCGGCTCGAAGGTATTTCTTGGGCCGAAGCAACGGATACACCTTGAATACGTCCTCCTGCGGCGCGGCGAGAATCGGCAACACGATGATCTCTCCCGACGCGACCTCGGCCGCATAGGCGGCTTCGAGCTCGCGGTTCGTCCACGCCTTCCGGAGGAAGTGCTCCGTCAAGAACACCAGCACGTATCGCGACGCGGTGAGGCCTTCATTCAGCTTCGCCACGATGGAGTCTCCCCAGCCGATGTCGACGACGTCGAGCCAGTACGAGATCGCAAAATCGTCCAGGGCGCGCGCGAGCGGCACGATGCGCTCGTCCTTGTCCTCGAATGCGTGCGAGAGGAACACGTCCCTCGGTTGGATGCCCATTCGCTCCCCTTCCCCAGCGCGCTAGGCCGGCACCGACGTGAACTCGCGTACCGCTCCCGCAATCGCTTGCGCGAGCGCGCGACGGAACGTCGGGTCGGTCAGCATCGATTCTTCGTCGGGGTTGGAGATGAATCCGGGCTCGATCTGAATCGCCGGCATGCGCGTCTCGCGCAAGATCTCGAACGTCTTTGCGTGCGTGCGACCGTCGAGCAACCCGAGGGCGCACACCGCGCGTTGCGCCAGCTCGGCGAGGCGCGCACCGGCTTCGGACTCGAACTTCTCGTGCCCGTAATAGAAGGTCGCGGCGCCGCCCGCCGACACGTCCGAGTGCGCGCCGACGTGAATCGAGATGAGCAAGTCCGCTCCCTGCTTGTTCGCAAACTTCGCGCGCTGGCTGTCGGCGGGATTCGTGGCGTGATCGCGCGTGAGATACACGGTCATGCCGCCCGCTGCGAGCGCCGCTTCCAATTCGCGCGCGATCGCGTACGCGCACGCGGCCTCCGTCGCTCCACGCGAACCCATGAAACCGGGATCGTCGCCTCCGTGCCCGGGATCGATCACGATGCGGAGGCCCGAGGTGCCGCCCAGCCGGCGCAAGTGCTCGCGCTCGCGCACCCGCGCGGCCGGCGGCGCCGTCTCGTGCGCGAGGTGCGGCAGCCCGCGCAGCGCGCGCACCGTCGAGTCGGCCACGATGCCGTCGGGAGGAATGCCGTAGTTGGATTGGAACTCGTGCACGGCGCCGGCGGTGCGCGGCCCGAAGATTCCGTCCACGCGTCCGGTGTCGAAGCCGAGCGCCGAGAGTCGCTCCTGGAGATCGCGCACGTCGTCGCCGCGCATGTTCGGCGACCGCAGGTACACGACGCGGTCTCCGAGCTGCCACGAGGCCTCCACCAATTCGCGCCAGGACTCCGGTCCGACGATGCCGTCCACGAGCAAGCCGCGCCGTTGCTGGAACGCGCGCACCGCGTCGGTCGTGGTGGAGCCGTACTCCTCGCCGCGCTCGGCCTCGTCGATGGGGTAGCCGAGCGCAAGCAGGCGCATCTGGATGTCCAGCACGCCACGGCCGCGCGCACCGGGCCGGATGATCATGGCGCTATCTTCCCCCGCTGCGGGTCTCGCCGAAAGCGAGCGTTCGGGGTCGGGTGCTCCGGCGGCGGAAACCCCGCCTCAGCCGACGTACTCGGAAAGCTCCCCGAGAATCTGGCTCTTGCCGCGCGCGCCGACCAGCCGGCGCTTCTCGATGCCGTCGATGAACAGCAGCATCGAAGGGATCGACAGGATGCCGTACCGGCGCGACACCTCGGGGTTCGCGTCGACGTCGAGCTTCACGATCTGCAGGCTGCCCTGCTTCTCGGTGGCGATCTCCTCGAGGACCGGGGCCACCATGTGGCACGGCCCGCACCAGTCGGCCCAGAAGTCGACGAGGACCGGGGTCTCGCTCTTCAAAACCTTGTCGTCGAAGTCGGCGTCGCTGACGTGGGTGATCGAGCCGGCCATGTTCGTGCCTCCGTGTCGGTTGGGTTCGCAGAGTGTAATGCCTGCTGGTACACACGCCGAAACGCCTGGTCAGCCCGCGATATTCCCCGGCCCACGAGACCTAGATCGCTTGGCCGTGGGCCTGGATGCGCTCGATGTCGAGCTCGACACCCAGCCCGGGCGCGGACGGCAACGTGACGGACCCGTCGGGGTCCACCTTGATCGGCTCCGCCAGCATCGCGTCGCGCCCTTCCGGGACCCAGCCCGGCGGATCGTACGGGTATTCGAGCCACGCGCCGTGCGTGGCCGCCATCACGTGGAGGTTGGCGGCGAGGCCGAGCCCGTTGGACCACGTGTGCGGCTGGAACCCGATGCCGAACTGCTCCGCCATGCGCGCGATCGCGAGCGCCCCGGTGATGCCTCCGGTGAAAGTCGCGTCGGGCTGGATGATGTCGACGGCGCGCCGCTCGATCAGCTCGCGGCACGGCCACACGTCGCCCACCAGCTCTCCGCCCGCGATCGGCGTCGTCGTCTGGTCGCGTAGCCGGCGGTAGCCCTCGAAGTCGAACTGGTCGAGCGGCTCCTCGAGCCACGCCACGTCGAACTCCTCGTACGCCTTTGCCGTGGCGAGCGCGCGCTTGAAGTCCCACCGAACCGGGTTGTCGGGGTTGAATGTATCGACGCGCCATCCCTGGTTCGCGTCGCACGCGATGCCGAAGCCGTCGCCCACCGCGGTGCGCACGGCGCGCACTTCGTCGACGTCCTCACGCATCGTTTGATGACGCGGGCGGAGCTTCACGCAATTGAAGCCCATCTCTTTCGCGGCGAGCGCATCTTCCGCGCGCCGCGGTCCGTCGCGCAGCTCGCCGAAGCTGCAATACGCGGGCACGCGGTCGCGCGCTCCACCCAGGTATCGATACAGCGGCAGTCCGGCCGCTTTCGCTGCGAGGTCGTAGATCGCGGTCTCGATGAACCACACGCGCAATCCCAGCACGCGCACCGCGGTCTCGAGGATCGGTCGCAGCTCGCTCGGACGCGACGGATCGCGGCCGGTGAGGAAGGCGCGCATGAGGTTCACCGGCCCGCGCGGCTCGTCGGCGAACGCGATCCAGCCGGCGTAGCCTTCGAGCCCGTCGTCGGTGACGAGCCGGTACACGACCGCGGAGTTGTTCGGGTTCGCCAGCCCCGGAACCCACGAGGGCGAGAACGGCGCCGGCAACGGGAAGTGACAGACCCAAGCGTCGATGCGATCGATCTTCATTGGCGCGCTCCCTCCCTCGTGCTGTCTCCGGCGATTCTCTCAGGTCGAGTCGCGTTCGGGCGAACCAAGTCCGCGAGCGCGGCGCCGGTCACGCCCGGGTAGGATTGGCGCCGTGCCCCGCTACCTTCGCTACATCGCAGCGGCCAGCGTCGCCGTCACCGTGTACTTCATCGTCGCCCTCGCGCTGGGCGTGGCGTTCATCGGAACCGGCGACGACCCCAAGCCGATCAGCGGCGGCGCCAGCGTGCTCTTCGCGCTCCTCGCCCAAGTCGCGCCGGTCGTTTCCGCGCTGATCACGAACGACTGGCTGCGCTCGCGCTACCCCGAGGTTCGCAAGAGCCGCGAGCTTGCCGGCAAGTAACACCTTCCCATGCCCCTGACGCCGTTCCCTTTGCGGGCCGTCCCTGTTAGTGGCCGTGCGCTTCGAGGAAGCGCTCGGCGTCGATGGCGGCGGCGCAGCCGGTGCCCGCAGCGGTGATCGCTTGGCGGAAGATGTGGTCGACGACGTCGCCGCACGCGAACACGCCTTCGATACTGGTCTGGGTGTGCGGGTGGTTCACGAGGAGATACCCGGCGTCGTTCATCTCGAGCTGACCCTTGAACAGCGACGTGTTCGGGTCGTGTCCGATAGCCACGAACATGCCGCCGGTCTCGATGATCGACTCCTCGCCGGTCTTGAGGTTGCTGATGCGCAGCCGGTCCACCTTGCCGTCGGTGCCGAGCACCTCGCTCACGGCGCTGTCCCAGATGAAGTCGATCTTGTCGTTGGCGAACGCGCGGTCTTGCATGATCTTCGACGCACGCAACTCGTGGCGGCGGTGCACGACCGTGACCTTGGTGGCGAAGCGTGTGAGGAACGTCGCCTCTTCGACGGCGGAGTCGCCGCCGCCCACGACGACGAGCGGCACGCCGCGGAAGAAGAAGCCGTCGCACGTCGCGCACGTCGACACGCCGCGGCCGAGCAGCTCGCGCTCGCCGGGCACGCCGAGCATGCGCGCCTTGGCGCCGGTGGCGATGATAAGGGTCTGTGCTTCGTACTCGGCGTCGCCTTCGCGAACGCGGAACGGGCGCTGCGACAGGTCGACCTCGGTGACGTCGGCGGAGATGAACTTGGCGCCGAACCGTTCGGCTTGCGCGCGGAATTTCTCCATCAGCTCGGGGCCGAGTATTCCTTCCGGAAAGCCGGGGTAGTTCTCGACCTCGGTGGTCAGCATCAGCTGGCCGAGCGGCGCCGATCCTTCGATCACGAGCGGGTTGAGGTTCGCGCGGCCGGTGTAGAGCGCGGCGGTCAGACCGGCAGGGCCGGAGCCGACGATGACCACTTTTTCAGCCACTTCGCCCCTTCTCGTAGCGTGCGCAGGATTCTAACGCAGGAGGGAGTGCTGCTCTTCCCGCGCGCGGGCTCGTGGCAGTTGCGGTCGGGTGTGGTCAGATGCGGGCGGTTGCAGTCGGATGCGGTCAGATGCGGGATTGCGCGAAGTACAGCGTGTAGCAATCCGCCGGCCGGAGCACCCACACCTCGGCGTACGTCGGGTTCTCGCGCGGACGTGTGTAGAACAACACGAACGCCGGCCGCCCTTTGAAGCGCGCGTACTCCGAACGAACCGCCGTCGTGTCGGGGTTCGCACGTTCGATCTGCTGCACGCAGCGCGCGAATTGCTCTTGCGAGCCGTCCAACGTGCGCGCCTCGCCGCGCGAATAGGCGAAGCTGTCGGCGACGACCGGAGCATCCGTCCCGGTCGTTGTGCCACCGCCCGCCGCTCCCGGGGCAACGGCTGCACCCGGTGCGCTCAAGGCTTGGGCGGGAACGGGGCCCAACGCCGTCAACGCCGTCGCGAGCGATTCCTCGGTGTAATCGATTCCCGACACGTCGAGGGTGCCGGCTCCTGCGCCTCCGGCGGTGCCTGCCTCAAGCGACACAGGGGACGTCGTCCGGGCGCCGTCGTCGTTGCGGACCACGCCGACGAACACGAGCAGCGCCACGACCGCGGCGGCTGCGGCGCCGGAGACCACGCCCCACCGGCGCGCGAACGATCGGCGCGAGGCGCGCGCGGCCGCGACCGCGCTATCGATGGCGGTGATCGAAATCGAGTCGAGCTGCGGCTCGGTGAGCAACGCAAGGTCGCCGAGGGTCGCGCGGATCGCTGCGAGCGTGCGCGTGCACTCCGCACAGCCCGGCACGTGCGCCTCGACGGGCGCCGCCTCGGCAGCAGTGAGCTCCCCGTCCAAGTACGCGGAGAGCTGCTCGATCTCAGGATGATCAGTCATCGGATTTCGCCACCTTAGACGGCCGCTCGCCGGCCGATGGTTCCAGATGTCCAAGAAGCTTCGCGAGCTGCAGTCGCGCGCGGTGGAGCCTGCTTTTCACCGTTCCGAGCGGAACGCCCAGGGTTTCCGCCGTTTGCGCGTAGTCGAGGTCTTGGAGGTCGTGCAGTGCGATCACCGCGCGGTACTCCGGCGTCAGCTTGGTCAGCGCTTTTTGCACCGCGGCCGCCCGATCCGCGCGGATTGCGGCGTCCTCGGGGCCCATGCGCGAGTCGGCCACCTCGCCGATGACGTCGAGCGGGGTCGCGTCGCGACGGCTGCGGCGACGTGCGAGGTCGAGCGCCGCGTTGACGGTCATCCGGTGGAGCCAGGTCGTGAACAGCGCCTCTTCGCGGAACGAGCCGAGCTTGCGGAACGCGTTGACGAAGACTTCCTGACTCACATCGAGCGCGTCCTCGTGCCGTCCGGAGATGCGCAGCGCCACCGCGTACACGCGGCTGCGATGACGGGAGACGAGCTCTTCGAACGCTCCGGTTTCGCCGGCCACGTGACGACGCACGAGCTCGGTGTCGGACGGGATCGTCTCGCTCATCGGTAGATCCTGTCGATGTGCGGCGAGACGGTGAGGCGCCGCGCCCTGATCTCGACGGCGTCGCCGACGGCTACGTCGCGGATCGCGCCGACGTCGATGGTGGCTTGCTGCATGGAGATGCGACCGACGACCGGCGCGCGCACGCCGCGAATCCACACCGCGCGTGGTGAAGGACGGCGTCCGAGCGCGATCGCGGCCGCGCGCGCTCCGGCCTTGGCGGCTTCGGCGAGCGACTCGGTACGCGCCGCGGTCTCGATCCCGAACCCATCGGAGTATCCGACCGGGATGGTGGCGACGCGAGTGGCGCGCGAAGCGCG
>JBIOWR010000236.1:0-12712 GCA_044868775.1 Actinomycetota bacterium | reverse complement strand
GCGCGCGCGACCGCGCCGTCGAACACGTCCATGATGCCGGCGGTCAGCAACAGCACGGCCGGCAGCGCACGATCTCCCCGATACAGCAGCACCGCGACGATGACGTTGGCCACGAGCGATGCGATCGTGATGTGGTCGGGCTTCACGCCGGTGCGCAAGACGAGGCGGAGCGCGCCGCGATACGGCGCCGCGAGGCCCACGCGCAGCGCGGGTGCGATCAGTCCTTTGACCTCGCGAGGGCGGACCGGCTCCTGCGCCGGGTCCATCTACAGGTACGGTCCGGTCGGCTCCGGGTGCGACTCTGCACGCGGCGCTTGCAGGCCGCGGCGGCGAATCTCGTCGAGTTGCGCCGCCGCTTGCATCTGCTGCGTGGCGATCGCGGCCTGGATGCCTTGGAAGATGCCTTCGAGCCAGCCGAGCAATTGCGCTTGCGCGATGCGGATCTCGGACTCGCTCGGCGCGCCTTGCGACAGCGGTATGGTCAGGCGTTCGAGCTCCTCTGCGAGCACGTCGGACACGCCGGTCTTCAGCTCGGAGATGACGCGCTCGTAGATGCCGCTGAGCTGCTTGCGGCCAGCCTCGTCGATCGGCGCGCGGCGCACCTCTTCGAGAAGCTCGCGCACCATCATCGCGATGCGCAGCAGCTTCGCCGGTTGCTCGACCACGGGCGCGTCGACCGGCCGCAGCGCGGTGGACGCGGCCGCGTCGTCGGTGTCTTGGGTGGAAGCGGAGTCGGGCACGCCGCCCATTCTGCCGACCGGACCGCCCGGCGGCAAAACGTTGTCCGATTCGCTTTTGCGAACGAGCGATCGTCGTGATCGCCCGGTTCGCACACCGATCACCGACCTGGTCTAGCCAAGGTTTGGTTATTACGGACCATATATCGCAGCGTGACCTCGGCCGATCCATTGCACGTGGACGTCAAGACGCTTGCTCGCCTCGGCATGGCCGCCGTGCTCGGCGCCACGCTGCTGCTCGCAACCGGCGCCGCGTTTGCGCAAACTCCATCATTGCCCACAGATGCCCTGCCGACTGTCGATCCCACGCCGATCACGAATGTCGTGGACGACATACTGGACGGGGCGCCGGACCCGCGTGACCCCACCGGCGTCGTGCCGCCCGGGACGGACGTCGTCACCGAACCCCTCAAGGATCTGTTGCCTCCCGGCGTGATCACCGACCCGGACCCCGGCAACGGTGGCAACGGCGGTGGCGGAAGCGGTGGCGGCCGCGGCACGGGCGGTGGCGGCACGGGCACGACGACCGGCACCACGAGCGGCGGCATCGGCGACGCGTTCCGCAACGGCGCCGGCTCCGGCTCCTCGATCACCGACTCCACGAGCGGCGCGAGCGGCGCGGCTCGGCTTGGCTCGGCGCAGGCGCCGTTCAGCCTCGACGTCGCGGTGGGACGGGCGATGCGGCTCGCGGTCCCGATGGCCGCCCCGATCGGGGTCGCCGTGGCCGGTGTGCTCGGCCTCGTGATGCTCGCGAAGAGCAATGGACGCCTGGACGGACTCGACAACGAAAAGGAAGCCCTCGGTGGCTGGACCGTCATCCGCCTCTGAGCAGGCACTCGGCCAGCCGCACAACGTCTTTCAAGCCTTCGCGTCCCTCGGCCCGTCGGCGACGCGCGGGCGTCTCGCCGTCCTCGCGACGTTGCGCACGGCGATGCCGGTGTTCGTGTTCCTCGCGCTCACGATCTCGTCGGTGCCGTTCGACCGCTCGCGCATCGCCGCGCTGCTGAGCGCGCAGATCGCGTTCGGGTTTGCCTCGCTCTCGTTCGCGGCGCGGCAGCGGCCTGCGGTGACCACCCTCGCGGTGTGGGCGTCGATCTGCGTGGACGTCACCGTGCTGTCGGCGCTCACCTGGACGTCCGGCGGCGCGGGCGGCCCGCTCACGTTCCTGTTCGCCGTGGAGGCGCTCGCCGTGGCGATCGTGTTCTCCGCGTCGGCGGGCGTGCGCGTGCTCGGGGTCTCGCTCGCGATCATCGCCTCGTTCGAGGCGGTGCAGCCGGCGGAGAGCTCCGCGGGCCTCGAAGCCGTCGCCGGGACGATCTTGCTCGCGATCGCCGGAATCGCCCTCATCGCCTACACCCAGGCGGAGAGCCGCCGCCGCGCGCTGGAGCTCGCGGCGATCCGCCGCATCACGCTCGACATCCAGGACAGCTTGTCGCTGCGCGAGATCCTCGCCGACCTCTGCCGCGGCGTCGTGAACGACTTGCGCTTCACGTCCGCGGCGGTGCTGTTGCGCGAGAACGAGCACTTCGTGTGCGCAGGGTCGTGCGGCGTGAACGGCGCGCGCGCCAAGACCATCCCTGTTCGTGGAGGACTGGCGCAGGCCTTGCGCGCCGGCCAGCTCGTGATCATGTCGCGCGAGCAAGCGTTGCGTGAGAACGAGCTGACCGACGTGGTCGGCTCGCGCGGCTACATCGCGATCCCGATGGGCACCGAGGGCGTGCTCGTCGTGACGCGCGCGCCGCGCAAGCGGCTGTTCGTGCGACTGCGCGGAGGCGGGCGCGTGCGCGCGCACGAGCTCGAGCCGCTGATGTCGCTCGCGCAGCAAGCTGCGCTCACGGTGGCGAATGCGCGACTCCACGAGCACGTGGCGGCGATGGCCGTCACCGATCCCCTCACCGAGCTTGCCAACCACCGGGAATTCCAGCGCGTGCTCAACCACGAGTGCGAGCGCCAGCGGCGGTACGGGTCCTCGCCCGCGGCCGGCCACCACCTGTCGGTGCTGCTGCTGGACATCGACCACTTCAAGTCGATCAACGACCGCTTCGGTCACCCCGCCGGGGACGACGTGCTGCGCGCGGTGGCGCTCACGCTCCGGCACGCGGTGCGTTCGTTCGACGTCGTCGCGCGGTACGGCGGCGAGGAGTTCGGCGTCGTGCTGCCCGAGACCGACGAGCATGGCGCGCTCGCCGTTGCGGAACGCGCACGCGCGGCGGTCGCCTCGCTCTCGCTGGTCGTGGACGGCAAGCGAGTCAAGGTCACCGTGAGCGTCGGCGCCGCGACGGCGCCGGAGGACGGGCTCACCGGCGCGCAGCTCGTCGCCGCGGCCGACGCCGCGCTGTACCAGTCGAAGGCCGATGGGCGCGACCGCGTGACGCACGCGGCGGAGTGCGGGCGTCGGGTTACGACGCGGGCGCGCCGCCGTCACGCGCAAAGCGCGTGACGGCGGCGCTCACTCCAAACCCCTAGGCGACGCCGGCCGGCATCAGCCGCACGCCGCGCTCACGACGCATCGCAGAGCGTTCGCGCGCCGTGGTTCCGCCCCAGACTCCAAACTCCTCGCGCCTGACTGCCCAGTCGAGGCACTCCCGTTGCACGCGGCAGGATCCACAAAGCGTCTTCGCTCGTGCGATGGCCGCGGCGCCCTCCGCGTAGAACAGCTCGGGGTCGAGTCCGCGGCACGCCGCGTTCTCGAGGAACGGATACATGCGAGACCGTCTCGTTTCGACGTTCACCCCAAAACCCCCTCACGCATGCGAGAACGTCCAACGAACAACAATGGGGAAAGGGGGAAGGGCGCCATATTGAGAAGCGCCGCGGGTGCCTGTCAAGAACGGGAAACTACAACGCCTGCGCGCTCGCTGAAAAATGATGCGGGAGTAGGATGCGGACTCCCATGGATGACCCGGTTCTCGACGTGCGCGGTCTCACCAAACGCTTCGGCGACGTGCTCGCCGTCGACGACGTCACGTTCTCGCTCGGCTCCGGTGAGACCGTCGGCCTCGTCGGACAGAACGGCGCCGGCAAGAGCACGACGATTCACATGTTGCTCGGTCTGACGACGCCGACTTCTGGAACCGTTCGTATCCTCGGACGCGATCCGCACCGCGACCGCGGCGCGTTGCAGAACGTGAATTTCTCCGCCGCGTACACGTCGTTCCCGCAAACGCTCACCGTCGAGGAGAACTTGATCGTGTTCGCGCGCTTGTACGGCATCCGCCGTCCGAAGCGACGCGTGCACGAGCTGCTCGCGTTGCTCGGCGTGCCGCACTTCGGCCCGATGCAAACGCGCGCGCTGTCGAGCGGTCAGGCCACGCTCGTGCATATCGCGAAGTCGTTGCTCAACGCGCCGCGCTTGCTGTTGCTCGACGAGCCCACGGCGTCGCTCGACCCCGACGCCGCCGACCGCACGCGCGGCGTGTTGAAGCGCGTCGCACGCGAGTCCGGCTTCACCACGCTCATCACGTCGCACAACATGCGCGAGGTCGAGGAGATGTGCGACCGCATCGTGTTCGTGCACCGCGGGCGCGTCGTCGCGACCGGCGCTCCCGCCGAGGTCTCCGCGCAATTCGGCGGCGCCGACCTCGAAGCGGCGTTCCTGCGCGTTACTCGGGGAGAGGTGTGATGCAGGCGGAGCTGGAGCGCTCCCACGCCGGTTGGGCGATGCGTGTGCTCGCGATCGTGGAGCGGCAGGCGTATCTGTACAAGCGCACCTTTCATCGCTGGCTCGATTTGCTGTACTGGCCGATCGTCGACCTGGTGCTGTTCGGATTCATCCAGCTGTACTTCGAGCGCCAGCAAAACGTGCCGCGCTTCGCGAGCTTCATCCTCGGCGCGGTCATCTTGTGGGACGTGCTGTTCCGCTCGCAGCAGTCGGTCTCCATCGGATTTCTCGAAGACGTGTGGAGCCGCAACGTCCTCAACGTCTTCTCCAGCCCGATCCGCCCGTGGGAGTACCTCACCGGCACGATCGTCACCGGCATCATCCGCGTCGTCGTGGGATCGACGTTCGCCGTCCTCGTCGCGCGCGTGTTCTTCGACTTCAACTTGCTCACGATCGGAGCGTCGCTCGTTCCGCTCGTCGTCGGCCTCGCGGCGATGGGCTGGTCGATCGGCATCGTCGCCACCGCGGTGATCCTGCGCTTCGGCGAAGGCGCGGAGACGCTCGCATGGGCGCTCGCGTTCCTCTTCCAACCGGTGAGCGCCGTGTTCTACCCGGTGGACGTGCTCCCCGGTGTGCTCCAGCCGATCTCGCGCGCGATCCCCGCCTCGCACGCGTTCGCCGGCATGCGCGCGATCCTCGCGGGCGAAGGCGTGCCCGGCAAGGAGATCATCATCACGCTCGTGCTCGACGTGTTGTACCTGGCCGCCGCCGCGGCGCTGTTCGCCGTGCTCCTCCGGCAGGTGAAGCGCAAGGGATTGCTGTCGCGCTTCGGCGAGTAATCCCTTGTGCTCCTTCTCCACGCGGGCCACAATGACCCCGTGCGAAAGCTCCTCGACATCTCGTTCGTCGTCGTCGGCGTCGCGTGCGCGCTGTATGCGCTCGTGTGGGTGGGCTCGCTTCCTCGTCGCGTTTGGGAGCGCAGACACGCGACCGATACCGAGCAGGCGCAATCGGCGGCGGAGTTCCTGCGCAAGCGTTGACCCGGTCGGCGCTGCCTTACGCCCCAGTTAGCGCTTGAAGCCGAAACAGCTCCTCCGGGCCCGGCCCTCCCAGCGCCAGGAGCTTGCGGATGCGCGCGCCGTCCTGTGACGCGGCGGTCGCGAGCGCGACGAGCCCGTGCAGGTCGGCTGCGCGTTCGGCCCACTCCCGTACCTCCCACAGCGCGTCGATGAGGCGCGCGCGCACCTGGTAGGGGTCGACGACCTCGCCGGAGATGCGCTGAGGCCGGGCGACGGGCTGCAGTTCCGCCAAGAGGTTCGCAACTGCGGGCGCCACGTATCCGCTCGCGTCGGCGCCGGCCTCGAGCAGCCCGCGCACGCGCGTGGACGACAAGTCCGCAACCGACGGGTGCAGCGCCACCACGCGGATCGCGTCGGCGAACCGCCGGTTCTCCGGCGCCTCGAGCAGTGCCCGCAGCCGTGGCCCGTCCGCAGCGCGGGGCGCCACCGTGAACGACGCCAGCGAGAACAGCCGGTCCAGCGCCGCGTCGCGATCCTCGTACCAGGACGCGTCGAAGATCTGGATGACCTTGTCGCTGCCGACCAAGAAGTGCAGCGCCGCTCCGGGGAAGGCTCGCGCCGCAGCTTCGGCTTGCTCCACGTACAACCCGTGCGATGCAACGGCGATCCCGAGCCCCGAGCGCGGCGCGATCATGCGCAGGGCGAGCAGCCGGTCCTCGGCGATCAGCCCGCCCGGCTCCTTTCCGGCAACCTGCGCGGGGAGGACGAACACCGCGGCGTCGCACCCGTCCGCCTTCGCGCGCTCCGCGATCAGCAGGTGCGCCGACGTGGGCGGGTTGAACGACCCGGACAGGAGCGCCACGCGCCCCCCTGCTTGCGGCACGCGCCCGACGAAGCGCAGCTCAGGCTCCGTCGACGCCTGCCTTCGCAGCAGGTCGCGGTGCCCGAACAACAGATGAAGGTCGTATGAGTCCATCGCCGGGTCATCGTAGCGCGGGCCCATGACGAGCGCGCGAGGAACTCAACGCGTGGACACGCCCCCATCCACCGGGATCACGGCGCCCGTAAGGTACGACCCCGCACGCGACGCGAGGAAGATCGCGGTGCCCGCTATGTCCTCCGGCCTGCCGTGGCGCTTCATCGGGATGTTCGACACGGCCGCCTCCTCGGCGGTCTCGAAGATGAACTTCGTCATCTGGCTCGGGAACAGTCCCGGAGCGATCGCGTTCACCGTCACGTTGTCCCCGACCACGTGATGCGCGAGGTGACGCGTGAGCATGTGCACGCCCGCCTTCGCCGCCGAGTACGCGTAGTTCTCCAGCATCGGCACGCGCAATCCGTCGATCGAGCCGACGTTGATCACCCGCGCCGGGTCCTCCTCCGTCGCCGCCGCACGCAACAGCGGCAGGAACCGCACCGTGAGGAAAAACAGTGACTTCACGTTGAGCGTCCACACTTTGTCGAAGCCGGACTCCGGGTACTCCGCGAGCGGCGCGCCCCACGCGGCGCCGGCGTTGTTGACGAGCACATGGAGCTTGCTCTCGCGCTCCGTCACCGCCGCCACGAGCGCGTCGATGCCGTCGGTCGTGGAGAGGTCGACCGGCAGCGAGATGCACTCCCCGAACTCACTCAGCTCTTTCGCGACCGCGTCGCACACCTCCGCCTTACGCGAGGAGATGTACACGCGCGCGCCCGCGTCCACGAACCCGCGTGCGATCATCAACCCGATGCCGCGGGAGCCTCCGGTAACGACGACGCTCTTTCCTTTTACCGAGAACAGGTCCATGCCGGTCTCCTTCTTGGTCGAATGCCGCCCCGGGGTGCTGTCAGGTCCTCGTGGTTTTCGTTTCAAATCAACAACACGCGCGTGTTGTCAATTTGAAACAGTGTCGGCCCCGGACCAGATGCCCCGCGCGTCCCCTCGTGCCGCCGCGGCCGGTTACCGCCACGGGCCCGCGCGCGGCGGGTTCCCGACACCGCGCGTCCACATGGCGATCGCGTCGTCACACCAGCGCGGGGCGGCCTCACCCCACGCACGGCGGCGGCTCTCCAATTGTCACACCCGCGTGTTGTCACACCCGCGTGCGAGAATCCGCAGCGATGGACGGATGGGAGGCGATCAGGAAGGCTGCGCGCGACCGGCGCAGCGGCGCGGCGGAGATCGCGCTGGCGGCGGCGCGCGGCGTCGAGACCTTGTCGACGCGGCGCGAAGTGATGCGTGCCGCGCGGCTCCTGCTGCGCGCGCATCCGGCGATGGCTCCTTTGTGGAGGCTTCTCAGCGACGCGCTCGCGCGTGAGCCCGCCGTCGCGGCGCGCGCGTTCGCCGAACGCGTCGCGACCGAGGCGGATGCGACGGCGCACACCGCGAGATGGATCTTCGCGCGACGCACGGTCGTGCTCACGCATTCGGCCTCCTCGTCGGTGCTCGCGACGCTTCGCGTCGCTCGCAAGCGCGTATCGCTCGTCTTATGCACGGCGTCCAATCCCGGCGGTGAAGGCACCTCGTTCGCGCGCCGCCTCGCACGCGACGGGTTCACTGTGGAGACCGTCCCCGACACCGCGATGATCGATGCGGCGATGCGCGCAGACGTGGTCTTATGCGGCTCCGATGCGATCACCGACGCGGGAGCGGTGAACAAGATCGGCACGCACTTGCTCGCGCTCGCCGCACGCGAAGCTCGCGCACCCTGCTACGCGATCGCCGGCTCCACGAAGCTCGTGCCCGACGCGGTATGGCAACGCGTGACCGCACCGGCGTACGACCAGACGCCGCTGAGCTTGCTCGACGGCGTAGTCGGCGAGCGCGGCGTGCTGTCCGCTGCCGCAGTGCGCCGCGCCGTGCGCAAGCTCAGCGTGCCGGATGATTTGATGGGAGTGTTGCCGTGAAGCGCGCCGAGATCTTCTCGATCGGAGACGAGCTGTTACGCGGGCTCGTCCAGGACTCCAACTCGTTCTGGATGCTGCAGCGCCTCACCGCGCGAGGTGCGCACGTGGAGCGCGTCACGATGCTGCCCGACGATCCCACGATCGCCGGTGAAGAGATTCGTGGAGCGCTGGCGCGTGGCGTCGACCTCGTCACGACCCACGGCGGGCTCGGGCCTACCGACGACGACCGGACGCGTGAAGCCCTTGCCGTGGGCCTCGGCATGCCGTGCGAACCGCACGCCGAGGCTTCGGCCATAATCCAACGCCGCTACGCCGAGCTCGCCCGCGCCGGCGTCGTACAGACCGCGGAGATCAACGCGGCGCGCGAGCGCATGGGCAACCTCCCGCGCGGCGCGATCGCGCTCGACAACCACGTGGGGGCAGCGCCCGGCATCGTGGTACGCGCGGGGCCCACGACGGTGGTGGCGCTTCCCGGCGTGCCGCCCGAGCTGCATTGGATCTTCGAAGGTCCGCTCTCCCCCATCCTCGACCAGGTGCTCGGGCCGGGCGGCTTCGCGGAATGGACCGCGGTCGCGTCCACGAACGACGAGTCCTCGATCGCGGAGGCGCTCGCGGCCGTGCAGGCGCGGCATCCGGACGTGTACGTGAAGAGCAGGGCAAAAGCCTTCGGCGAGAGCGAGGCCGTCCGCGTCACGCTGAGCGCGTCCGGCGAGACGAACGACGCTGCGCGCGCGCTCGTTTCCGCTGCTCAACGCGAATTGGCGCGCGCGCTCGGCGAGGCCGGGATTAGGCTGCACGAATCGTGATGGAAACCAACCGGCTCTCCGCAGACCGCCACACCAGACGGTTCGGCATCGTGGGCCTCGTGATCGCGGGTGGCGAGCTCACCGCGCGCATCATCGGCGCGGACCCGGGCCGCGACGACCCGGTGCTGGTGCTCGGGCTCGTCGCGCTCACCGTCGCAGCGGTGATGATCTTGCGCGACGACGATCGCGGACGCACCGCGTGGATTCTGTCCGGCGTGGTGATGACGCTGTACGCGGTTGCGCGCGTGTTGATCATCGGACGGTTCTGGCAGACCGCCGCGCTGGCCGCCCTCGGCGTAATGCTCGCGCTCGCAGCGGAGCAAACGTTGCGCCCGGTGGAAGGCACGCGCCGCGGGCTGACCGGCGCGCGCATCGCACGCAGCGCGCTGTTCGACTATGCGTTGATTCCGCTCGCGGTTTTCGCGCTGTTCCCGTTCGGCGTGTCGTTGTCTCCGCAAGGAGCGCTCGCGACTGCCGCGCGTGAAGAGGGATACCCGGTCAGCGTGCAACGAGTCGTCGATCACATGGCCGGCATCGACTCGCGGACCTACTACTACAAGCTGCCGAACGAGTGCACGGTCTCCGCGCTGCGGACCGGGAAGTTCTGGCACCCGGGCTCGGTCTACTGCGGCAGCCGCGGTGGAGGCGGCGGCCACCCGAACGAGTAGCGCGCCGCGCTTACCCAGGGCGGGAGCGGGGCTAGATCGTCTGCTGCTCGTGCCAGGCGGTCCAGGCGTCGCGCGGGAAGCCCCGACGGGGGCCAGTGTTCCGCGCGGCGACTGCCTTCCGCGCTTGGCGCGACGCGGGCTCCGGCTGCCGCCTCGGGCGGCGCCCCCGGTTCCCGGCGACCAATGCGTTCACGATGGTGATCATGGACGCACCATATAGTCCGCTTTGAGCTATGTCAAGTCGGACTAGTGCGAGATGGACTTCTAGGAAACCTTGTCCTAGGCCGACCTGGACGTTACCCTCTGTTCATGAAGCTCCCGACCACGTCGTATGCCATCCTCGGCCTGCTCTCGATCAACCAGATGTCGGGGTACGAGCTGGCGCAGGCCGCGGACCGCTCCATCGCCAACTTCTGGCCGATCTCCCGGAGCCAGGTCTACGGGGAGCTCGGCCGGCTCGAGCAGCTCGGCTTCGTGACCGGCACCGACGTGGCCCAGCAGCGCCTGCCCGACAAGCGCGTCTTCACGATCACCGGCGCCGGACACGAGGCGCTCGCCGACTGGCTTGCGGTGCCCACCTACGAGCGCGACCGGATGCGCCTCGGCTTCTGCGTGAAGCTCTTCTTCGGCCACCAGATCCCGCGCGAGACGCTAGTCAAGTTGGTGGAATCGTTTCGCGACACCAACCGTGAGCGCGCCACCTATCTCGACGGCGTGGTGCGCATGCTGAGCGTCTTGCCCGAGACGGCGTTCGTACGTGCGACCGCCCTCCTCGGTCAGCGCGTCTCCGAGGCCGCAGCGGCGTGGGCAGACGAGCTTCTCGACTCACTCCCCGAGGTGGTCGAGCCGAAAGACCCCGCCGAGCACGAACGTCTCCACGCAAAAGCACGCGAGCTGTTCGAGAAAGCGCCGCCGCGCTCGACGATCTAAGGCTTCTCCGCGCCCTGCTCCGGGCGGCCTTCGTTCAGCGGCACGATCGCTTGCGTGACTATCATCGCCGCGACCAACCGCTCGCGGTCGTCGGTGATGCGCACGTCGATCACCATCGTGCGGCGCCCTTTGTGAATCGCGTTCGCCTCCGCGCGCAGGGTTCCCGACTGAACGCTCCGCAAGAAGTTCGCCTTGAACTCGATCGTGGTGTGCGTCTCGTTCTCGCTGAGCGCGGGGAACGTCGCCCACGCCGCGCAGGTGTCGCCGAGCGCGGCGATCGCGCCGCCGTGGGCGAAACCGCCCGGGTGGAGGAAGTGCGCGCCGACCTCTGCGGTCGCGACGGCATGTCCCGCCGACGCGGTCTCGATGTGCGCGCCGATCGACTCGACGAACGTGTTGTGAAAGATCTCCTTCTGCTTCGCAACCGCCGTCTCGACGAAGCCCTCCACGGGCCCCTCCATGCCGGCGTCGCGCCACGTCACAGCGCTGCCTCCACGTCGATCTCCACAAGCGCCGGGCGCTTGCTCGCTACGGCGCTCGCGACCGCCGTGCGCAAGTCGCGCACGTGGTCGACGTGCTCCGCGTGCACGCCGAAGCTGCGCGCGAGCGCTCCGAAATCGACCGGCGGATCGACGAGATCCATGCCCGGCCAGCGATCGTATTTCGCGGCTTTCCCGGCCATGTTCTTCAAGCCGGATTTGAGGATGTGATACGAGCGGTTGTTGAGCACGACGGTGACCACCGGCACGTCGTGATGCGCCATCGTCCACAGCGCTTGCGGCGCGTACAGCGCGGTGCCATCGCCCACCACCGCGACCACCGGACGATCAGGATCGGCGAGCTTCACGCCGATGGCGGCGGGGATGCCCCACCCGAGTCCTCCTCCGCGCGTGAAGAAGTACGTTCCGGGCTCGTTGCTGCGCAGCATCGTGCGCACGCCGACGGTGTTGGTCACCGCGTCGTCGACGATCGCGGTGCCGGGCTCGAGAGCGGCGAGTATCTCCGCGCAGGCGGCGAGTGGATTCGCCGGCCGTGCGTCGAGCATGGCGTCGGCGACGCCGCCGCTCGCGCTCTCGCGTTCCGCTCTCCAGTGTTCGAGCTTTTGGGTGATCGCTTCTCGTTGCTCGTTCGTCGTCAGCGCGCGCACGTTGTCGGTCAGCGCTTGCAGCGACGCGCGCACGTCGCCCCATAGTCCTTGCTCCACCGGATACACGCGTGCGATCTGATACGCGTCGACGTCGAGATGCACGAGCTTCGTTTCGGGAGGCACGGCGCCGACCGGCGCGGGCAGCAGCGGCGCGAACGTGATCGCACCGACCACGAGCACGACGTCGAACGCGCTCAACATGCCGCGAATCGCGGCGTTGTTCGGGTACAGGCCGCCGATCCAGAGCGCATGATCGTGCGGGAAGCTCAACCGTCCGTACACCGGTTCGCCGCATACGCGCGCACCGATGCTTTCCGCGAGCCGGACCAGCTCTTGCACCGCGCCCGAACGCGCAACCTCGTCGCCGGCGACGATGAGCGGGCTTTTCGCTTGGAGCAACAGCTCCGCTGCCCGCTCGATCGCGCGTGGAGACGCCGTCGCCGCATAGTCGATCGGCGATGCGGCAGGCACCTCGACCTCGGCGGGCTCGTCCATCGTGTCCCACGGGATGCTGACGAACACCGGCCCTTGCGGCGGCGCGGCCGCGACCTTGAACGCGCGCCGCATCGCAATGCCGACCTCGTCGGGGCGCCGGCACTCGTACGCCCACTTCGTGAACGGTTTCGCCATCGCCACGAGGTCGCCGGCGAGCATCGGCTCTTGAATCAGGTGGCGCGTATCTTGCTGGCCGGCCGTTATCACGAGCGGCGACCGGCTCCACGCCGCGTTGGCGATGTGCACCAGCCCGTTCGCAAGGCCCGGAACGATGTGAAGATTGACGAGCGCCGGCCGGCCGGTCGCTTGCGCGTAGCCGTCCGCAGCCCCGACCGCTACGGCTTCGTGGAGGCAGAGAACGAGATCGAGGCCGCTCCCCTCTTCCGCGAGCTCGTCGAATATCGGAAGCTCGGTCGTGCCCGG
>JBIOWR010000235.1:0-24582 GCA_044868775.1 Actinomycetota bacterium | reverse complement strand
GTGTTGGTGGATGCCGCTCTCGTGCGCGAACGCGTTCTCTCCCACGATGGCTTTGTTGCGCTGGACTTGATAGCCGGTCAGCAGCGTGACCAAGCGCGAGGTGCGGGAGAGCTCGCGCGTGTTGATGCCGGTCTCCACGCCGAGCAGGTCGCGGCGCGTCTTGATTGCCATGACGACTTCTTCCAAAGAGCAGTTGCCGGCGCGTTCGCCGATGCCGTTCACGGCCACTTCGACTTGGCGGACGCCGTTGCGGACGGCTTCCAGCGAGTTCGACACGGCGAGGCCGAGGTCGTTGTGGCAGTGCACCGAAATGGTGATCTCGTTCATGCGCGGGACGCGTGCGCGCAATTCAGAAATCAGCGCGCCGAAGTCGAACGGGATCGCGTAGCCGACGGTGTCGGGGATGTTGATGGTGGTCGCGCCAGCTTCGATCGCGGCCGAACATACGGCGGCGAGGAAATCGAAGTCGGTGCGCGTGGCGTCTTGGGGGGAGAACTCGACGTCCTCGACGTACGAGCGCGCGCGCTCGACGCCGTACACCGCCTGCTGGACGATCTCGTCTTCGGTGGCGTTGAGCATGTACTTGCGGTGGATGTCGGACGTGGAGAGGAACACGTGGATGCGCTTGGACGCGGCTCCGGCGAGGGCTTCGGCGGCTCGGTCGATGTCGGAGTCGACGCAGCGCGCGAGCGCGGCGATCTTCGGCCCCTTTACGGTCTCGGCGATGGCCTTGACGGCTTCGAAGTCGCCGACGGAGGTTTGCGGGAACCCAGCTTCGATGATGTCCACGCCGAGGCGCGCGAGCTGCTCGGCGATCTCGAGCTTCTCCTTGACGTTCAGGTTGATGCCGGGCGACTGCTCCCCATCGCGGAGCGTCGTATCGAAGATCACCACGCGGTCCATGTTCGCCTCCAACAAAAAACCCTCCGCGGATGCGAAGGGTCGCGCACGCGGTACGTGCGCGGCTAGCTAAGAAGCAGTGCTCTCATCGTGCCGGCGATTCTGTCACACCGGCCGCAAGCCGTCAACGCAGTTCCCGCCGGGAGGCGTTCATGCGTGCAAAAAGACTCGTATGCGGAACCGTTGCACGCATGAACGGTGGGCTAGTCGGCCAGGACGAGCGAGATGGCGTCCTTGGCGCCGGAGCCTTCGGCGAGGGAGGCGAGGACCTCCGCACCCAGCCCGGCGTCGACGGTGAGGCACATCAGCGCCTCGCCGCCTTTGGCTTGGCGGCCGACGCGCATGTCGGCGATGTTGATGCCGGACTCGCCGAGGATGGTGCCGATCTTGCCGATGACGCCGGGGCGGTCGTCGTATCGCAGGAACACCATGTGCTCGCCGGGAGGCATCTCCACCTGGAAGTCCCACACGCGCACGATGCGCGGCTCGTTGCGCACGCCGACGAGCGTGCCGCCGACGCCGACGCGACCCTCGGCCGCGATCTCGATCATGTTGGTGTAGTCGCGGCTCTGCGTTTGCTTGGACTCGGTGTATTGCAGGCCGCGCTCGCTCGCGAGCAGCGGCGCGTTCACGAACGTCACCGGCTCGTGCACGACTTGGGAGAGCATGCCCTTCAACGCCGAGAGGGTGAGCACGCGCAAGTCGTGCTGTGCGATCGCGCCGGAGTACGAGATGCTGACGTTCGCCACCTGGTCGCGAGCGGCGATGCGCATGAAGATCTTGCCGAGCGTCTCGGCGAGCGGCAGGAACGGCTTCACCGCGTCGGCAAGCTCGCGCCCCGCGTCCACGTTGACGGCGTACGGCGCGAGGTCGCCCCGCAAAGCGAGCATCACTTGCTCGGCGATCGACGCGCCGGCCTTGTCTTGCGCCTCTTGCGTGGAGGCGCCGAGGTGCGGGGTGAAGACGGTGCCGGGCGCGCCGAGGATCGGCGCGGACGGCGCCGGGGGTTCGGTTTCGTACACGTCGAGCGCGGCTCCGGCCAGGTGGCCACCGGCGAGCGCCTCAGCCAAGGCGCGCTCGTCCACGATCCCGCCGCGCGAGGCGTTCACCAGGCGCGCTTCGGGTTTGAGCCACGACAGCTCGACGGAGCCGATCAGCGCTTTGGTTTCGCTCGTTTTCGGAAGATGGATCGTGATGAAGTCGGCTTCGCGTAGCGCGTCCTCCAACGAGGCTGCAAGCTCCACGCCCATCTGTGACGCGCGCTGGCGCGACACGTAGGGGTCGTACGCGAGCACGCGCAACCCGAACGCCAATGCACGTTGCGCGACCAGCGTTCCGATGCGTCCGAGGCCGAGGATCGCGAGCGTCTTGCCGTGCAACTCCACTCCCTGGAACTTCTCGCGCTCCCACAAACCGGCGCGTACCGACGCGTCGGCGGCCGGCACGTTGCGCGCGAGCGACAGCAACAAAGCCAGCGTGTGCTCGGCGGCGGAGATCACGTTGGATTGCGGCGCGTTGACGACGACGATGCCGTGACGCGTCGCGGCCTCGACGTCCACGTTGTCGATGCCGATGCCCGCGCGGCCGACCACCTTCAGCGAAGGTGCGCGATCGATCAGCTCGGCGTCGGCTTTGGTTTGGGAGCGAACGATGAGCGCGTCGTAATCGGAGATAACGTCGAGGAGTTGCTCACGCGTGAGGTCGGTGCGGACGTCCACCTCCAACCCGGAGGCGCGCATCGCCTCGATGCCGGAGTCGGCGATCGGTTCGGCGACGAGGACCTTCATGCCTGCGCGAAGACTTCTTCCGCTGCGGCCACAGCGTCGCCGCGCTTCACCGGATAGCCGAGCTCGTCGAGCGCAAGCTCGAGGACGGCCATCGCTTGCAAGATCTCCGAGCGCTCCAGGTATCCGATGTGACCGATGCGAAAGATCTTGCCCTTGAGCACGTCCTGGCCGGGCGCGAAGATGATCCCGTACTTCGCACGTATCAACGCGGTGAGCTTGTCGCCGTCGATGCCGTCGGGGCACTTCACCGCCGTCACGCACACGGCGCGCTCCGGATCCTCTCCGAACAATTCCAGACCGAGCGCCTTGACCCCCGCCTTCACTGCGCGGGACAGCAGCGCGTGGCGCGCGTACGCGTTGTCGAAGCCTTCGTCTTCGAGCAACCGCAAAGCAGCCTGCAATCCCATGTACAGGTGCACCGCCGGCGTGTACGGCGTCTCGGGGTCGGTGCGCCCGAGCGACTTCTTCACGGGCGTCCAGTCCCAATAGAAGCGCGGGCAGGTCGCGGTCTCGTGCGCCTTCCACGCCTTGTCCGAGACCGTGATGAACGCGAGGCCCGGCGATCCCATGAGCGCTTTCTGCGAGCCGCCGATAGCCACGTCGATCCCCCACGCGTCCACCTTGATCGGCGCGCCGCCGACGCCGGAGATGGAGTCGACGACGAACAGCGCCGGGTGGTCGCGCACGACCTTGCCGATCGCCTCGATGTCGTTCACCACGCCGGTGGAGGTCTCGGAATGCTGGATGAGAACGCCCTTGACGTCGTCCTCGAGCGCGGCCGCGACGTCTTTGGGCTTTGCGGTCTTGCCCCATTCGTAGTCGATCGACTTCACCTGCAACCCGTACGCCGCGCAGATCTTCTTGAAGCGCTGGCCGAAGTTGCCGACCGAGACGACGAGCACCTTGTCGCCGGGAGAGAACACGTTGACGACGGCCGACTCCATCCCTCCGCTGCCCGAGCACGTGAACGTCAGCACGTCGTTCTTGGTCTCGAACACGCGCTGCAGGCCGGCGGTCACGTCGCGCAGGACGGCGCCGAAGCCCGGCCCGCGGTGGTAGACGATCGGGCTGCCCTGGGCCAGCAACACCTCGGGCGGGACCGGCGTCGGGCCGGGCGTCATCAGGATCTCAGGCTTCTTCAACAAGGTGTTCGAGCCCCCTCGGCGTCGTCGGACCGCGTCATTCTAATGGTTCGCCGCGGGCGTCGTCGTCTCGAAATCCGCGCCGAAAGCCCAGGTCAAGCCCAATCACTTGCGCAACGCGCGGACCATCTTAGGCTCATGCCATGCGACGAGTGACGCTGATGCTCGCGGCTGTGGCGCTGATCGCTTCGGGATGCGGCAAGAGCACGCCGAGCGCGACGCCCACCTCGGCAAGCCCAACGCCGGAGACGTGCGCCCCGTCCGGTCCGGTCGAGGTGACGGCGATCGGCCTCAAGTTCGACAAGACGTGCCTGGCTGCACCGGCGGGGAAGGCGTTCACGGTGGCGTTCGACAACACCGACGACGGCACCCAGCACAACGTCGCCATCTTCAAGGACCGCACGCTGGCCGACGTGCTCTTCCGCGGCGCGGTCGTCGTCGGCAAGAAGAAGGTGACCTACAACGTCCCGGCCCTAGCGGCCGGAACGTACTTCTTCCACTGCGACATCCATCCCGTGCCCATGCAGGGCACCTTCGTCGCGGCGTAAGCCCGATCTACTTCCGCTTGAGCCAGGGCATCATCGCGCGGAGCTGCTCGCCGACGCGCTCGATCTGGTGGTCGCGCTGGCGCTCGCGCTCCTCGAGGAATTTCTGGCCTTGGTTGTCCTCGGCTTCGGAGACCCACTCCGACGCGAAGTCGCCGGACTGGATCTCGTTGAGGATGCGTTGCATCTCGGCGCGCGTGGAGTCGCCGATGATGCGCTTGCCGCGGGTGTAGTCGCCGTACTCGGCCGTGTCGGAGATCGAGTACCGCATGCCCGACATGCCGCCCTCGTACATGAGGTCGACGATGAGCTTCAGCTCGTGCAGGCATTCGAAGTACGCGATCTCGGGCTGGTAGCCGGCTTTCGTCAAAGTTTCGAAGCCCGCCTTCACCAACTCGGTGACGCCGCCGCACAGCACGGCTTGCTCGCCGAACAGGTCGGTCTCGGTCTCTTCCTTGAACGTCGTCTCGATGAGGCCGGCGCGCGTCGCGCCGATCCCCTTCGCGTACGCGAGCGCGACGTCGCGCGCCTTGCCGGTCGCGTCTTGATGGATCGCGACGAGCGCGGGCGTGCCGATGCCCTCCGCGTAGGTGCGGCGCACGAGGTGGCCGGGTCCCTTGGGCGCGACCATGCACACGTCCACGCCTGCCGGAGGCACGATGCGACCGAAGTGAATGTTGAAGCCGTGTGCGAAGAACAGCGCCTTGCCGTCGGTGAGGTGCGGCGCGATCGACGCGTCGTACACCTGCTTCTGCTTGGTGTCGGGAAGCAGGATCATGATGACGTCGGCTTCCGACGCCGCCTCGGGCACGGTGCGAACCGCGAGGCCGTCCGCGGCGGCCTTCTCCCACGAGGGCGAGCCGGAGTACAGGCCGACGCGCACGTCGATGCCCGAATCCTTGAGGTTCAGCGCGTGCGCGTGTCCCTGCGAGCCGTACCCGATGATCGCGACCTTGCGTCCCGCCAGGGCGGACAGGTCGGCGTCCGCGTCGTAATACATCGTTGCCATGACTCAAGCACCTTTCTCGAGCCGGAGGGCGCGGTCCGCGATGCCGCGATCGCCGCGCGCGAGCGCGACGAGGCCGGTGCGCACCATCTCCCGGACGCCGTATTCGGTCAATAGCTCGATCAGCGCGCCCAGCTTGTCGGGCGTGCCGGTCGCCTCGATCGTGAGCGCGTGCGGAGACACGTCGACGATCTTGGAGCGGAAGATGTCGGCGATCTCGATGATCTGCGCTCGCGTGTTCGCGTCGGCCTTCACCTTGATGAGCAAAAGCTCCCGCTCGACCGCCGCGTCTTTCTCCAGCTCGACGATCTTGATCACGTTCACCAGCTTGTTGAGCTGCTTCACGACTTGCTCCAGCGGCTTGTCCTCGACGTTGACGACGATCGTCATGCGCGAGATCTCGTCGAACTCGGTCGGCCCCACCGCCAGCGAATGGATGTTGAAGCCGCGACGCGCGAACAGGCCGGCCGCGCGCGCGAGCACTCCCGGCTTGTTCTCGACGAGCACCGAAAGGGTGTGCTTTGCCATGATCAGATCACTCCTTCCGGTGAGTCGTGCAGCACGTCGGCGTGGTCCTTCTCGAATTCCGGTCCGAGGATGATGTCGTCGTTCGACGCGCCTGCGGGAACCATCGGGTAGCACTTCTCCATCGGGTCCACGCGGAAGTCGATCACGACGGTACGGTCGTCGATCTCCATCGCCTTGCGAATCGTCGGCTCGACCTCGTCCATGGTCTCGCACCGCAAGCCGATGCAGCCGTACGCCTCGGCGAGCTTCACGTAGTCGGGCACGTCCTTCGGGTAGTGCACCTGCGAGTAGCGCTGCTCGTAGAACAGCTCTTGCCACTGGCGCACCATGCCGAGCGAGTGGTTGTTGATGATCGCGATCTTCACCGGGATGCCTTCCGCGGTCATCGTCGCCAGCTCCTGGCAGGTCATCTGGAAGCAGCCGTCGCCGTCGATCGCCCACACCGGCAAGTCGGGGCGGCCCATCTTCGCGCCCATCGCCGCCGGCACCGCGAAGCCCATCGTGCCGAGGCCGCCGGAGTTGATCCACGATTGCGGACGCTTGAACTTGAGGTACTGGCTCGCCCACATCTGGTGCTGGCCGACGCCGGCCACGTACAGCGCCTCGCCTTTCGTCAGCTCCCCGATCTTTTCGATCACGTACTCGGGCTTGAGCGGGCCGTCGCTCGTCTGCGAGTAGCGATACGGATACTTGGTGCGCCACTCGTTGAGCGTCTTGATCCACGCCGCGTAGTCGGGCTTGCCGCGGTCGGCGATCATCTCTTCGAGCACGGCGTTGAGGTCGGCGATGACGCTGCGCGCGTCGCCGACGATCGGCACGTCCACCGCGCGGTTCTTTCCGATCTCGGCGGGGTCGATGTCGGCGTGGATGATCTTCGCTCCCGGTGCGAACGCATTGAGCTTGCCGGTGACGCGATCGTCGAAGCGCGTGCCGAGACCCACGAGAAGGTCGGACTTCTGCATCGCGGTGACCGCTGTGTAGTTGCCGTGCATGCCCGGCATGCCGAGGCACGACGGGTGCTCGTCGGGGATCGCGCCGCGCGCCATGAGCGTCGTCACGACCGGCGCCCCGGTGAGATCGACGAGCTTGCGGAGCTCTTCGCTCGCTTGCGCCTTGATCACGCCGCCGCCGACGTACAGCACCGGCTTCTTCGAGCTGAGGAGCAAGCGCGCGGCTTCGCGAATCTGCTTGAGGTTGCCCTTGGTCACCGGGCGGTAGCCGGCGAGATCGGGCTTGTCGGGATACCACCACGCCATCTCGTTTTGCAGGACGTCCTTGGGGATGTCCACGAGCACGGGGCCGGGGCGACCCGACTTCGCGATGTGAAACGCTTCGTTGATGACGCGCGGGATGTCTTGCCCGTCCATCACCAGGTAGTTGTGCTTGGTGATCGGCATCGTGATGCCGGTCGCGTCGCACTCCTGGAACGCGTCGCCGCCGACCGCCCAGCGCGGCACCTGTCCGGTGATCGCGACGATCGGCACCGAGTCCATGTACGCATCGGCGAGACCGGTGACGAGGTTGGTCACGCCGGGACCGCTCGTCGCCATGCACACGCCGACCTCTCCGGTCGCGACCGCGTATCCCTCGGCTGCGTGCGCGGCGCCTTGCTCGTGCCGGCACAGCACGTGACGTACGGTCGAGTCGAGGATCGGGTCGTATGCGGGAAGGATCGCACCGCCGGGGATCCCGAAGACGACCTCGACGCCCTCTTGTTCCAGGCTCTTGATCGTGGCCTGGGCTCCCGTGATCTTCATGACATCTCCCTTTCGGTTCCGACCGGCTGCTGCCGGCCTGCGGTTCCGCGGATCTCTTCGGCGACCTCGATCGCGGTGGCGATGCGGACGCCGATCGCTGCGAGATCCGTGAAGTTCGCCTGGCGCGTCTCCTCGTTGGTTGCCGCCAGCGCATCGGTCGGAGCCACGACGTCGTAGTCGAGGCCGATCGCGTCGTACATGGTGGTGCGTGGGCAGTTCGGAAGGTTCCATCCCGTCACGACGATCTTGGTGACGTTGGCTCGCCTGAGGAGCAGGTCCAGCTCGGTCTGGAAGAACGCGCTGAAGCGCTGCTTGACTATGACGGGCTCGTTTTCTTGTGGAGTGAGGCGGTCGAGGATCTGCACGCCCCAGCTCCCCTCGATCGCCCAGCCGCGCCCGGCCTGGAAATAGGGCACGCGGAAGCGCTCGACGTCCCAGGTGTCGGCGCGGTAGGAGCGCACGACGTGCACGACCGGCTGCTTCGCCTCGCGGAACGCTTCGAGGAGCATGCCGATGACCGGCGCCTTGTGGGCGGCGTCGGGCACGAACGTGCGCCCGTCCGGGTGCGCGGCGTCGTTCTGCATATCGACGATCAGCAGTGCAGTCTTGCTCATCTCGGCGTTTCCTTCCTCGTGTCTTCCTCGCGTCGCTGAAACAAAAAACCCCTCGTTCCCGAGAGGTTAGCGCGCCCCGCTTACGCGGTGAGCACGCTCAACGAAGAACTACGACGACCTGCGCCCGGAATCCCTCCAACGTGTGCATAGTGCGCGGAAGTGTGACAGCCGGGGCTCGGGCTGTCAACCGGCGGGGCTCGGGCTGCCAACCGGCGGCGTCCCCAGGCCGTTCCCGGCGCGGTCGCCGGTGTCGAGGCGCCGCCTCGGGCAGGCAACCCATGTACCCGTGGAGTTTGTTTCAAAATAACAACACGCGCGTGTTGTTGATTTGAAACGTTTTCCACGAGGAGATGGGAACCCCGCGCGCCGCGGGCGGGGCGGGGGCACGGCGGCGGCCGACGGCGCCGTCAGCCTTCGACGGCGAACAATTGCCACTCCCCTGGCACGCCTTTGAGGGCGCTGGGCCCGCGGTCGGCGAACCGGAGGCCGGAGCCGGCCACCAAGTCGGTCACCGTGCGCGACACGATGATCTCGTCGGGGCCGGCGAGGGCGGCGACACGCGCGGCGATGTGGACGGCGATCCCGCCGACGTCGTCGCCGCGGAGCTCGATCTCGCCGGTGTGCAACCCGATGCGCACCCGGATGCCCAAGCGCTGCGCCGCGTCGCGCACGGCGTTGGCGCACCCGATCGCGCGCGCGGGGCCGTCGAACGTCGCGAGGAATCCGTCTCCGAGCGCCTTGACCTCGCGGCCGCGGAACCGATCGAGCTGGCGGCGGATCATCGCGTCGTGCGAATCGAGCAACTCCTTGTACTTGCGGTCGCCGAGCGACGACGCGAGCTCGGTCGAGCCGACGATGTCGCTGAACATCACCGTGGCCAGCACGCGGTCTGTCTCCTCGGGCGCGTCGCGTACGCCGGTGAGGAACTCCCGGATGTCGTCGATGAAGAACGACACGTCGGCCTCGACGTCCAGTTCGGGTTGCACGACGCGGAACTCAGCGCCATCGATGTGCTCGGCCACGAATCGCGACGAGTCGGTCCAGATGGGGCGACCGGCGTACTGCGCAAGCTCCGGGTGCTCGTGCGCGAGCACGAGCGTCGGCACGCGAATCGCCGGCAGCACGTGACGCACGTCGGTCTGTTCCAGCACGCGGATGAGCGACGCGACGGTGCCGGGGCTCGCGGCCTGCCGTTGGTACCACGCCCACAGCTCGTCCTCGGGTCCGGGCGCACCAGCGACGCGCGTGACCGTGCCCCACGTCGACACGACGCTCTCGAACCAAGGATCGAGGAACAGCGCCGGCAGCCCGTTCGGGTAATCGTCGGCCTCGAGGATGCGCGCGTAGCCGTTGAGCACGATCAACGCTTGCGTGCGATCGGGGTACGTCGCCGCGAACGTCATCGCCATCGGAGACCCGGATTCGAAGCCGACGATCGCCGCGTG
This sequence comes from Actinomycetota bacterium, assembly GCA_044868775.1. Taxonomy (GTDB): domain Bacteria; phylum Actinomycetota; class AC-67; order AC-67; family AC-67; genus JBIOWR01. The sequence continues at coordinate 14,858 of JBIOWR010000235.1, read as the reverse complement.
ATCGGAGCCGGCCGCGTTCATCACCGCGGTGACCTCGTCCATGCGTTGCTCGAGCGTCGGCGGCGCGTCGAGCGAGATCGGGTCGGACATGCCGGTTCCTTGCTGGTCGTACACGAGCACCCGCGCGAACGACGACAGCCGGCGCAGCGAGCGCGCGATGCTTGGGATCTCCCACATGGCCTCGACGTGCGTGATCCAGTTGGGTACGAGCACGACGTCGACGGGACCGTCGCCGAGGACCTGGTATGCGATGTGAACGCCGCCGGCTTTGGCGTACTTCGTTTGCGGCGCGTCCGCCATGCGCGAGGCGGCCTAGCCGCAGACGGCGCCGCGGCTCGCGCTCGAAACGAGACGCGCGTACTTGGCGAGCGCTCCTGTGGTGTAGCGCGGCGGCGGCGGGTTCCAGTCGGTACGCCGCTTCTGCAGCTCGACGTCGTCAACGAGCACGTCGAGCGATCGGTTGGGCACGTCCAGAAGGATCTCGTCGCCTTCCCGCACGAGCCCGATCGGGCCGCCGTCGGCGGCCTCGGGCGCGACGTGGGCGACCATGAATCCATGCGTGGCGCCGGAGAACCGTCCGTCGGTGATGAGGCACACGTCCTTGCCGAGGCCCGCACCCGCGACGGCGCTGGTGACTGCGAGCATCTCGCGCATGCCGGGCCCGCCGCGCGGACCTTCGTAGCGAATCACGATCACGTCGCCCTTGACGATGCGGCCGTGCGTCACGGCGTCGAACGCGTCCTCCTCTTTGTCGAACACGCGCGCGCGGCCGCGGAACACGAGTCCGTCCATGCCCGCGATCTTCGCCACGCAACCCTCCAGCGCGAGCGAGCCGCGCAGGATCGCGAGACCGCCGCTCGTGTGGATGGGATCGTCGAGTGCGTGCACGATTCCGCGATCGGTCGGCACGCCGATGCCGGCGAGGTTTTCCTCGAGCGTCTTGCCGGTGATCGTCAACACGTCGCCGTTCAGCAGCCCCGCGTCGAGCAGCTCGCGCATGATCGCGGGGATGCCGCCGATCTTGTCGAGGTCCACCATCACGAAGCGTCCCCACGGCTTCATGTCGGCGATGATCGGCGTGCGGCGCGACACGCGATCGAAGTCGTCGATGGTCAAGTCCGCGCCGGCCTCGTTCGCGATCGCGAGCAGGTGCAGCACCGCGTTCGTGGACCCGCCGCACGCGACGACCACGGTGATGGCGTTCTCCAAAGCAGGCTTCGTGATGATGTCGCGTGGCGTGATACCGGCTTCGAGCAATCCCAAAACGGCCTCGCCCGACGCGCGCGCGAAGTCCTCGCGCTGAGGCGACAACGACGGCGGCGTGGAGCTCCCGGGCAGCGAGAGCCCGAGCGCTTCGATCGCGGCGGCCATCGTGTTGGCGGTGAACATGCCGCCGCACGAGCCGGCGCCTGGGCACGCGTTGCGCTCCAATTCGAGCAGCTCGTCGTCGGTCATCGCGCCCGACGCGTGCGCGCCCACTGCTTCGAACACGTCCTGGATCGTCACGTCGTGCCCCTGGAAGCGGCCCGGCATAATCGTGCCGCCGTACAGGAACACGCTCGGCACGTTGAGACGCGCGGCTCCCATCACCATGCCCGGCAACGACTTGTCGCACCCGGCGATGGTGACGAGCCCGTCGAGGCGCTCCGCGTGCGTCACGAGCTCGACGGAGTCGGCGATGATCTCGCGGCTCACGAGCGAGGCGCGCATCCCTTCGTGCCCCATCGAGATGCCGTCGGACACTGCGATCGTCGTGAACTCGATCGGCACGCCGCCGGCGGCGCGCGCTCCTTCCTTCGCGAGCTTCGCCAGGCGATCGAGGTTGAGGTTGCAGGGCGTGACCTCGTTCCACGAGGACGCGACCCCGATCTGTGGCTTGCCGAAGTCGTCCTCGCTGAACCCGGTCGCACGCAGCATCGCGCGCGCGGGGGCGCGCGACGGACCTTCGGTGACCTCGCGGCTGCGGTGGCGTGGATCGGCCTTGGTCTCGGGCATGGCGCAAAGAATAGCGGCTCAGGTCTTGAACGCGCGCGTATTCGCCACGATGTCGTGCCATGTGCGCCGCTGCGGGTCCCACGCCGCCCATAGATACCCGAGCGCGACGGCAAGGCCCGACACGATCGACATCGCGGTGCGCAGCGCCGCGGTGCCGAGGCTGATCTTGCTGCGGTCGGGATGCGCGATGCGGATTCCCATGACGAGCTTGCCGAGCGTGCGGCCGTCGTTCAGGCCGAGCATCAACCACGTGTAGAGGAACCACAGCAACGACGCCGCGTTGCCGTACGCCGTGTTGCGCCGGCCGAATATCTGGCCGACGACGATGAGGATGAGCGAATCGATCATGGCCCCGGCGAACCGCCGCCACCAACCCGCAAGCTCCGCTACGGGAACGGCGACGGACGCAGGCGCGGCCACCGCGGTGGCCTTCGCCTCGTTGGGGTGCCCGCAGTTCGGGCAGACGTCGGCGGAGTCCGCGATCGCCCGGCCACAGTTCGCACAGAACGCCATCGGTCACTTCCTTCCGATCATGCGCTGTTGACGAGCGCGCTGAAGAACAGCAACACCGCGAGGATAAGCACGACGGCGATGACGAGCCCGACGATCGCGAGGACGATGCCGGCCATCGCGAGCCCTTCACCGGTGAGCCCCGGCGTCTCGCGAATCTTGGCGCGCGCCTGCATTCCCAGCACGATCGCCACGATGTTCGGGACGACCGGTATCGGCACCTGGAACAGCCCGGCGATGCCGACGATGAGCGACGCGACCGCGAGCGACTCGACGCGCTCGGACTGGGCGGGCGCCGGGGCGCCCTCGACGGCCGCCGCGACCACCGCGGTTTGCGACTGCACGTTTCGCGGCTGACCGCAGTTGGAACAGAAACTCTCTTGCGCAGATACCTCGGAGCCGCAGCGCGTGCAGTACGGCATCGGCGCGCTATCCCTTCAGCTTGGCGGCGAGCAGCTCGCGCACGAGCTGCGGGTTGCCCTTCCCCTGGAGCGCCTTCATCGCTTGACCGACGAGGAAGCCGAACACTTTCTCCTCGCCGGAGCGATAGCGCTCGACCTCCGCCGCGTTGGACGCGAGCACGCCGTCGATGACACTGCCGATCGCGCCTTCGTCGGAGACTTGCGCCAGGCCCTCGCGCTCCACGATCGCCCTCGGATCGTCGCCGCTGGAGAACGCGAGCTGGAACACGCGCTTGCCGGTGTTGAGGTTGATCGTTCCCGCGTTGACGAGCGCGATGAGCGACGCGAGGCGTTCCGGCGAGACCTTCGCGTCCTCGATCCCGAGGCCGGCGGCGTTCAGCGCGCGCGCCAGCTCCCCCGTCATCCACACCGCGGCTTCGCGTCCGCTCGCGCCGGCGCGCACCGCCTGCTCGAAGTACTGCGCCGACGACAGCGACGACGCGACGGCCTGCGATTGCTCGGGCGTGAGCTCGTGCTCGGACTCCAGGCGCGCGCGTCGCGCGGCGGGAAGCTCGGGCAGGCGTTGCTTGATCTCGGCGATCCAATCGGGCGACGCATCGATTGGGAGCAGGTCCGGCTCCGGGAAGTACCGGTAGTCGAACGCTTCCTCCTTGGAGCGCAGCGTCTTGGTCACGCCGGCGTTCTCGTCGAAGTGGCGCGTCTCTTGCACGAGTCGCTCCCCTGCGTCGAGCGCCGTGCGCTGGCGCTCGATCTCGAACGCGAGCGCGCGCCCGAGCGAGCGGATGGAGTTGAGGTTCTTGATCTCCACCTTGGTGCCGTACTCGCCGCCGGGACGCCGCAGCGACACGTTCGCGTCGCACCGCATCGAGCCTTCCTCCATGCGCACGTCCGACACGCCGAGCGATTCGAGGATCGCGCGCAGCTCGGTGAGGTAGCGCTGCGCTTGCGCGGCCGAGCGGATGTCGGGCTCGCTCACGATCTCGACGAGCGGAATCCCGGCGCGGTTGTAATCCACGAGCGAATACTTCGCCTCGGAGATGCGGCCGGTGGTTCCGACGTGGAGCGTCTTGCCGGTGTCCTCTTCGAGGTGCACGCGCGTGATGCCGACGCGCGTGGGCTCTCCCTCCACGGTGACGTCGAGCACGCCGCCGACGCACAGCGGCAAGTCGTACTGCGAGATCTGGTAGTTCTTCGGCATGTCGGGATAGAAGTAGTTCTTGCGGTGGAACAGCGAGTGCGGCGCGATCGAGCAGCCGAGCGCGAGCCCGATCATGATGGTGCTCTCCACCGCTTTTTTGTTGGGCACCGGCAGCGAGCCGGGCTCGCCGAGGCACACCGGGCACGTGCGCGTGTTCGGGTCGCCGCCGAACACCGTGGCGCATCCGCAGAACATCTTGGAGGCTGTATTCAGCTCGCAGTGCACCTCAAGCCCGATGACGACCTCGTACGTCTTGTCCGTCGCGGTGGGCGTCACAGCTTCGGCCTTTCGTTCGGACCGCGGTGCTGCTCGAACGCGTGCGCCACGCGCAGCAAGAGCGACTCGGCCAGCACCGGCGCCATGATCTGCAACCCCACCGGGAGGCCGTCCTCGGCGAGGCCGCACGGAATGCTGATCGCCGGCGCACCGGCGAGATTGGACGGGATCGTGAAGAGGTCGGAGAGATACATGGAGAGCGGGTCGTCGGCCTTCTCTCCGATCTTGAACGCGGTCGTCGGGCTCGTCGGGCTGACGAGCACGTCGAAGCGTTCGTACGCGGATTCGAAGTCGCGGATGACGAGCGTGCGCACCTTCTGCGCCTTGCCGTAGTACGCGTCGTAGTACCCGGCGCTGAGCGCGTAGGTGCCGAGCATGACGCGGCGCTTCACCTCGTCACCGAAGCCTTGGTCGCGCGTGCGCGCGTTCATGTCCGCCACGTTCTCGCCCTCGACGCGCAAGCCCCAGCGCACACCGTCGTAACGCGCGAGGTTCGAGGAGCATTCCGCGGGAGCGATGAGGTAGTACGCGCTGAGCGCGTGGTCGAAGCTCGGGAGCGACACCTCTGCGACGTCGGCGCCGAGCTTGGCGAGCGCGTCGAGCGCCTCCTCAAAGCGTGCCTTGATGCCGGGTTGCGTTCCTTCGCCGAGGCCCTCTTGCACCACGCCGATGCGGAGCTTGTCCACGCCTTGGTCGAGTCCCTGCGTGAAGTCCGGCACGGGCTCGGGGATGCTCGTGGAGTCCTTGGGATCGTGCCCGCAGATCGCGTTCATCAACAGCGCGGCGTCGCGCACGTCGCGCGCGAAGGGACCGATCTGATCGAGCGAGCTAGCGAAGGCGATGAGGCCGTAGCGGCTGACGCGTCCGTAGGTCGGCTTCATCCCGACGACGCCGCACAGGCTCGCCGGCTGGCGGATCGAGCCGCCGGTGTCGGTGCCGATGCCGAGCGGCGCCATGCCGGCTGCGACCGCGGCGGCGCTGCCTCCGCTGGAGCCGCCCGGCACGCGCGCGAGGTCCCACGGGTTGCGCGTGACGCCCCAGGCGGAGTTCTCGGTCGAGGAGCCCATCGCGAACTCGTCCATGTTGGCCTTGCCGACGAGCACGGTGCCGGCCTGCTCCAGCTTGATCGCGGCCGTGCCGGAGTAGGGCGGCACGTACTCCCCGAGAATCTTGGAGCCCGCCGTGGTGCGGATGCCGTCGGTCACGATCACGTCTTTGAGGGCGAGGGGGACGCCGGCGAGCGGCGGCAGCGGCTCACCGGCCGCACGGCGTTGGTCGATCGCGCGCGCTTGCGCGCGCGCGATCTCCGGCGTTGTCGTCACGAACGCATGAATCTCCGGCTCGAGCGCTTCGATGCGCGCGATGTGCGCCTCGGCCACCTCCACGGCCGAAACCTCCCCGCTCGCAACCCGTTGAGCGATCTCGGCCGCGCTCAGCTCGTGCAACGCGGTCACGACGGCTCCTCCATGATGCGCGGAACCTTGAACCGCCCCTGCTCCGCCTCGGGCGCCGTCGAGATCGCCTTATCGTGTGGCAGGCTCGGCTCGACCACGTCCTCGCGGAAGACGTTGACGAGCGGCAGCGCGTGCGCGGTCGGCGGCACGTCGTCGGCGGCGAGCGCCATCACGCGGTCGGCGTGCTCGAGGATCACCGAGAGCTGCTTGGTGAACCTCTCGATCTCGTCCTCGCTCAGCGCGAGGCGCGCGAGCTTGGCGACGTGCAGGACCTGCTCTCGCGAGATGGCCATAGGTCCGCCAGTCTACCGAGCGGCCCGCGCCGCGCGGCGCCGTTAGGCCGGCATGCCCGACGAGTTGTAGATCTGCAGCGCGCGGTCGGGAAGCTCTCCGCCCTCCACGCTCAGGCGCCCCTCCGCCTGCGACGCCGACAGCGACCACCGCCCGCTCGCCACGAGCGCGAACGCCACCGGGTCGCCGGAGATGCGGATGGTGTCGGCCCCGGGCCCCTGTACCACGGTGTGGAAGTCGGCGAAGTCGAGCTCGAGCGCGCCCACGTGCGGCGCGTGCTTGCCGATCAGCCGGCCGAGCTCGTGGCCGACGAGGTCCAGCGTGCCGGTCAGGCCGGGCCCCGCCGTGGGCTCTTGTCCGAGCGGGATGCGGATGTCCTGCGCGTGGATCCAGAGGTCTTCGAGCTGGCGCAACACGCCGAGCCCGACCGAGCCCATCGGTCGTGGCATCTCCATGTTCCACAGCTCCGGCGGCATCGCCTCGAATTGCGCCTCGCAGATCGGCGCCTTCTCGTCCCACTCCGCGAGGAGTTGCTCCGGCGTCGCGTCCTTGCGGTCGTCGAGGTGGCGCTGGTTGTACTCCACCGATCCGAGGCCGGCGAAGTTCTGGTTGACGATGTCGGCGCAGATGCCGGTGAGGTGCGACACCACGTCGCGCACCTGCCACCCTTCGCACAACGAGTCGTGCACCCACGCGCCTTCCGGCAGGGTCTTCAAGTACGAGGTGAGACGCTCGCGCTCCTCGCGCAATCCGGCGACGACTTCGGCTTGCTCCACGACGGCCTCCTCAGCTCGACATCGCGCGGAGGTCGGCGAGCACCTCGTCCGGGTGCGCCATCACGTCCTTCACGCGGTACGACTTGCGAATGAGTCCTTCCGGGTCGATCAAGTAGGTGCGCCGCTTCGGCCAGTCCGGGAAGGGTTCTTCCGGGGCCTTCAGCGTCTCGTACGCCGCGCCGCTCGTGCGCTCGGTGTCGCTCAGCAAGCGGAACGGGAAGCCGTTGTTGTCGGCAAACGCTTTGTTCTCCTCGGGCGTGTCGAACGAGACGCCGAGAATCACCGCGTTCGCGGCGTCGAACTCGGGGGTTCGATCACGGAACCCCTGGCCTTCCGCCGTTCACCCGGCCGTTTGCGCCTTGGGGTACCACCAGAGGACGACCCACCGGCCGCGCTGCGCTTCCAGCGAGACCTCGTTGCCGTCCTGATCCGGATGGGCGAACCCCGGCGCCGGCATTCCTTCGGACAACATGCTGTATCTCCCCAGGCTTGGGTTGATTCGGCGCGCAGTCTATCCGTTATGTCGGAGTGCCGCGCCCGCTTCAGCGCCGCTTCAGCGCCCGATCAGCGCCCGATCAGCGCGAGGAACGCGGCCTCGTCGAGGATCTCTACCCCGAGCTGCACAGCCTTGTCGTACTTCGATCCCGGGTTGGCGCCGACCACCACGTAGCTCGTCTTCTTGGAGACGCTCGACGTGACCTTCCCGCCCAGCTCCTCGATCGCCTCGCCGGCCTCCTCGCGCGTCATCGACTCGAGGCCACCGGTCAGCACGAAGGTCTTCCCCTCCAGGGCGCCCCCGCTCGTGCGCGCGCGGCGCTCGTCCGCGGTGCGAACCCCGTGCTTCACCAGCTCGGCCAGGATCTCCCGGTTGCGCGGTTGCGCGAAGAACTCGTGCACGCCGTGCGCGATCACGTCGCCGATGCCTTCGACGGCGCGGACGTCGTCCTCGCTCGCGTTCATCAACGCATCGAGCGACCCGAACTCGCGCGCGAGCGTTTGCGCCACCCCGCCGCCGACGTGCCGGACGCCGAGCGCCGTCAGCAGTCGCGCGAGCGGCCGGTCCTTCGACATCTCGATTGCCTTGAGGAGGTTCGCGACGCGCTTGTCCTTCCATCCCTCCACACCCTCGAAGTGCTCCGCGCGCAACGAGTAGACATCCGCGACGTCCTTCAACAGCGTGCGGTCGATCAGCTCCTGGATCGTTTGGTAGCCGAGGCCTTCGATGTCCATCGCACCGCGTGACGCGAAGTGGAAGATGCGCTCCACCCGTTGGCTCGGGCAGTCGAGGCCGGTGCAGTACGCGACGGCCTCGCCCTCCTCGCGCACGATCTCCGACTCGCACGCCGGGCACTGCTTCGGCATGTGCCACACCTTGAGGCGTCTTCCCTTGCGTCGCTCCTTGAGCGGGCCGACGACCTCGGGGATGACGTCGCCCGCCCGTCGCACGATCACCTCGTCGCCTTCGCGCACGTCCTTGCGGTGCACCTCTTGCTCGTTGTGGAGCGTCGCCGTGGTCACCGTGACGCCGCCGACGTGCACAGGCTCCAGCCGTGCGAAGGGCGTCACGGCGCCGGTGCGCCCGACGTGGACCTCGATCTTCTTCAACCGTGTTACTTGCTCCTCCGGCGGCCACTTGAACGCGATCGCCCAGCGCGGCGCCTTCGCGGTGTAGCCCAACTCTTCCTGGTGCGCGTACGAGTCGACCTTGACGACGACGCCGTCGATCTCGTGCTCGAGCGACGCGCGCTTCTCGCGCCAGCGCTCCGTGAAGTCGAACACCTCGTCGAGCGACCCGAACGTTTCCGTGGTCGGCGCGACGCGCAACCCGACCTCGCGCAAGTAGCCGAGCGCGTCGTGGTGGGAGCGGAACTTCTTGCCCTTGATCGCGCCGATGCCGTGCACCCAGTACGACAACGGCCGCGACGCGGTGATCGCGGGGTCCTTCTGGCGGAGCGTTCCCGCAGCGGCGTTGCGCGGGTTCGCGAAGCCTTGTTTGCCTTGCGCGCGCAGGTCTTCGTTCAACTTCTCGAACCCAGCAGTCGGATAGAACACCTCGCCGCGCACCTCCAGGAGTTCCGGCGGATCGGAGTCGAGCAGGCGCATCGGAATCCCGCGGATCGTCTTGATGTTGCCGGTGACGTCCTCACCGGTCGTGCCGTCCCCGCGCGTGGCGCCGCGCACGAGGCGCCCCTTCTCGAATACGAGCGCCATAGCGACGCCGTCGATCTTCAGCTCGCAGGTGTAGGTGACGCCGCCGCCGATCGCGCGCTCGACGCGCTCCGCCCACGCTTGCAGCTCCTCGAACGAGAACGCGTTGTCGAGGGAGTACATCCGCGCGCGGTGCTTGACCGGAGCGAACGCCGCCGTCGGCGGCCCGCCCACGCGCTGCGTCGGCGAGTCGAGCGTGACGAGGTCGGGGTACTGCGATTCGAGCTCGACCAGCTCGCGGTACAGCTTGTCGTACTCGGCGTCGGAGATCTTCGGGCTGTCGAGGACGTAATACAGGCGGTCGTGATGCTCGATCTGCTCCCGCACGTCCTCCATGCGGGCGGCGGCTTTCTCCCGCTCGCTTTTCGGCACGTGCGGCCTCAGGTCAGCGGCGGCGTGACTGCGTGCGCGAGCGTGAGCGTGAAGACGACGAGCTACGCCGTGGCGCGGGCGCGAGCTCACCCTCCAGCCGGTCGAGGTCCGCACGCAACGCTTCGAGCACGTCGGTCAGCGGAGCATGCTCCTGCCGCACGGCGATCGAGAAGCGGCGGATCGTTTCGAGATCGGGCAGTCGTACTTCGTCCAAGAGAAGCCTCCTTGCCGGAGCCGGCGCGCGCTGAATTATACGGGCAGCGCCGCGTGAATCGTGCCGCCGCCGAGGACCTCGCGACCGCGGTAGAACGCCACCAGCTGGCCCGGCGCAACCCCGCGCTCGGGCACGTCGAATCGCACCGTCGCCGTCCCGGTCGCCGACGTCGCGTCGATCGCGGTGAGCGTCGCCGCAACCGGCTCGCCGTGCGCACGGATCTGCACCTCGCACCGGTCGTCGCTCGGCGCCTCGCCCGCGACCCAGCGCACGTCCTCCGCCTCGAGGCCGCCGCGACGTAACAGCTCACCGGGTCCGACCACCACCGCGTTGCGCACCGCGTCGACCTCCAGCACGTAGCGCCGCTCGTGCGTCGCAAGCCCCAGCCCCTTGCGCTGGCCGACCGTGAACCGGTGCACACCCGCGTGCACCCCCACCTCGTTGCCGCCCTCGTCGAGGATCGGACCCGGTCCGCTCGCACCGCCGCTGCGCTCCACGAACGCGGCCGCGTCGCCGTCGGGCACGAAACAGATGTCGAACGACTCCGGCTTGTCGGCCGTGCGCAGCGACAGCTCGTGCGCGATCTCGCGCGTCCGCTGCTTCGTCTGCGCACCGAGCGGGAAGCGGGTGAACGCGAGCTCCGACTGTCCGAGCGTCGCGAGCACGTACGACTGGTCCTTCGTCGCGTCGACGCTGCGATAGAGGCGCCATCGCGCGCCGTCGAACTCGGTCACCGCGTAATGGCCGGTCGCGACCGCGTCGAAGCCGAGCGTCCTGCCCCGCTCGAGCACCGCGCCGAACTTCACCTTCTCGTTGCAGCGCACGCACGGGTTCGGCGTGCGTCCGTGCGCGTACTCGTTCACGAAGTCGCGCATCACCGCATCCGCGAACGCCTCCTTGAGGTTCCACACGTAGAAGGGGACGTCGAGCACCTGCGCCACCCGGCGTGCGTCGTCGGCTGCCTCCACCGTGCAACATCCGTGCACGCGGCCGTTCGCCTCGCTGTTGGCCTCGCTGAGCTTCAAGTGCACGCCGGTGACGTCGTGCCCCTCGCGCGCGAGCATCGCCGCCGCGACGGAGGAGTCCACGCCCCCGGACATCGCCACGAGAACCTTCATCGGCGCAACCTCTTCACCGCGTCGACGACGGCGCCGCCGGCGCGCTCGATGTCCGCGTCCGTCGTCTCGGGACCGAGGGACAGGCGAAGCGCTCCCACGGCGAGCTTCTTGGGCACGCCCATCGCGACGAGCACGTGACTCGGCTCGGTGGAGCCGCTCGTGCACGCGCTCCCGCTCGACGCGGCCACGCCGGCGGCGTCGAGCAGCAAGATCAGCGACTCGCCCTCCACGCCCTCGATCGCGACGTTCACATGACCGGCGAGCCGCGCCGCGCCGGCGCCGTTCACGCGCACGCCGTCGATACGCTCGGTCAGCGTCGTTTGCAACCGGTCGCGCAGGGCCGTCACCCGAGGCACCACGTCTGCACGTTCGCCCGTCGTAGCGGCGATCGCGGCGCCGAGCCCGGTGATGCCGGCGACGTTGTACGTGGAGGAGCGCAGCCCGCGCTCCTGGCCGCCGCCGTGCACGAGGGGCTGGATCTTCACGCCGCGCCGCACCACGAGCGCGCCGGTTCCCTTGGGCCCGCCGAACTTGTGCGCGCTCAACGCTGTGAGGTCCGCAACGGCGCCGTCGACGTTCTCGTAGCGGATCGCCTGCACCGCGTCGGTATGGAACAGGGCTCCCGCGTCGTGCGCGATGCGCGCGATCTCGACCACCGGCTGCACCGTGCCGACCTCGTTGTTGGCCCACATCACGCTCACGATCGCGGTCTTGGCGTCCACCGCCTTTCGCAAGGCGTCGAGCGCGACGACGCCCTCACCGTCCACCGGCACCACGGTGACGCGGAAGCCCGTCTTGGCCAGCCACTCGGCGGTCTTGGCCACCGCCTCGTGCTCGGTCGCGCCGATCACGACGCCATCGCGGCCCTGCTCGCGCAAGTTCCAGGCCGCGCCCTTCACCGCAAGGTTGTCGGCCTCGGTCCCCGAGCCGGTGAAGACGACCTCCTCTGGACGGACGCCCAGCGACGCAGCAACGCTCTCACGCGCGTCCTCGATCGCCTTGCGCGCCTCGCGCGCCGACGCGTACAGCGACGAGGCGTTCGCGAACGAACCGCCTCCGCCCGCGCCTTCGCCGAGGAACGGCTCCATGGCGGCGCGCGCCTCCGGCCGCAACGGTGTGCTGGCGGCGTGATCCAGGTAGAGCGTGGTCGGATTTTGCATGTCCGGTACAGGGTAGCGCGTGGGTGTGACAGTCGCGGCCGGGACGCGCCGACGGCACGCGCGGGGTCCGCAGTCGCTCGCGAATAGTGTTTCAAATCAACAACACGCGAGCGTGTTGTCAAAATGAAACGTTTTCCCCGGGAGGATGCGAGCCCCGCGGCCCGGATCGCGACGGTTGCGGCGCGCGCGACGGTTGCGGCGCACGCGGCGATCGCGACGCGCGAGGGCGGGTCAGTGCTCGGCGAACCGCGTGAACAACCCGTCCACCGCGTTGCGCTTGGACGCGATCTGCTCCGGGGAGGACAACACGATCTGTGTCGGCGGCACGTGCCAGCGCGCGTGCTCCTCGTAGATGCCGATCACCTGACCGGGGTCGTCCTGCTTCGGCGCAATGTAGAGGAACAGCGACGTGCGGCCGTCGTCGTTCGCCAGCTCCAGTTGCCAGTCGTCCATCCGCGGCGTGAGCAACGCGGCGGTGTCGCGCATGTCGAAGCGCACGACGGAGCCGTTGAGGTTCACACGCCGGACCCACGCACCGCGGCGAACGGTCGGGCCGACGCGCGGCACGTCGCGACCGCAATTGGGGCAACTGCGGTTCGTCACGCCGCCGAGCGCCAGGTCGCCGGAGCGCCACCGCGGCGCTCCGCCGCCGCTAAACCCCAGCGGCGTGATCACGATCTCGCCCGGCGTCTCGTCCGGCACGGGCTCGCCGGTCTCGGGCGAGACGATCTCCAGCAATTCCATGTCGGGATAGGTGTGGAAGCCGAACGTCTCGGTCTTGCCGACCGGCACCGCGCACTCACCCCACAACACGCGTCCCTCGCCGACGCCATATGCGGCGGCGATGCGCGCGTTCTCGGCGCCGGCGGCGATGAGCGCCTCGCCGATGCGCTCGCGTTCGGCTTTCGTCAACGAGCGTCCGACCGCGACGAGCGTGCGCAAGCTCGTCAGCTCCAGCGTCGCGCGCGCGGCCGCTTCCGGGAACGCGTGCGCGTCGTCGGCGGGAACAGCGATCACCGTCGGTCGCAGCATGCGGAACGCAGCGATGCCTCCCTCGCTGATCCCGGTATCGCTGCGCGCGTGCAATGCCGTCATGCCGACGCCGTGCGCCATGTAATAGATGCCCCAGTAATCGAGGGTCGGCCCGAACGGCACCAGGTTCAGCAGCTTGTCCTCCCGATCGATGCCGAGCACCGCGGCGAGCCGGCCGCCCGCGCGCGCGAGCAGGTCGAGATCGTCGCGCGTGTACGAGATCGGGATAGGGCCGCCGGGTCCCTGTGCGAGGTGCATGTGCACGGAGCGTGACGCAGCTTCGATTTGCAGCTGCTGCACCTCTTCGCCGCCGAGCAACCGCGCACGCGCGACCCGGAACAACACGCTCCGGTCGCTGAAGCGCTTCACTCCCTCGGCGGTTCCTTCGAGCACGAACGACATCGCGCCGCCGGGATTGCGCGCTGCGTCGAGCACGTCGCGCCGCATCGACAGCGGCACGCGCGCCTTCATGTCGTCGACGCCCTTGAGCAAGCGCGCGTCGACGTTAGCCGCGTTGAGCCGCGCACGCGCAAACGGCACGTGCGCAAGCTGCATCTGCAACAGCGTTTGCTTGACGAGCACGTCCTGATTCCGGCGCTGCTCGGCAAGCGAGCGCTGATCCCATGCGGAGGCCATGGCCGCGATTATACGGGCGCGCGGCCCGGCCGGGGGTGCGCGGCCGGTAGAATCCGCGGCATGGGAGCGATCGAAGGTCCGTTCGTCGCGCACGACCTCACCGGCGAGCGAACGCTGCCCGGCATCCCGGTGGAGAACTACTGGTTTCAGCGCCACGTCGCCGCCTACCGGTGGGCGGCCGGGTTCGTGCAGGGCAAGGAGATACTCGACGCCGGCAGCGGCGAGGGATACGGGACGGCGATCCTCGCCGAGCACGCCGCCGACGTCATCGGAGTGGACGTCGACGATCGCTTCGTCATGCACGCCGGAACGGCATACCCGAACGCGCGCTTCTCTCGTGGAGACGTGCTCGCGCTCCCCTATCCCGACGCATCCTTCGATGCGATCGTGTCGTTCCAAGTCATCGAGCACGTGCCTGGGCCGCGCGACTTCGTCATGGAGTGTGCGCGCCTGTTGCGTCCCGGCGGGCTGCTGTTGCTGTCGACGCCGAACCGCTTGACGTTCTCGCACGCGCACGAGGGCGTGCGCAACGCGTTCCACACCTACGAGTTCGCGCCGGCCGAGCTGCGCTCCGTCGTCGCGTCGCACCTCACGGTCGAGCGCATGCTCGGCACCTTCCACGGCACGCGCTTGCGCATGATCGAGCGCCTGTTGCGCAAGCCGTTCGCGGAGCGGCTCATCGAGCAGCCCGCGCCCGAGTGGCCACGCTGGTTGCACCGCGCGGTCGTGAAGACCAAGCCGGAGGACTTCGTCATCGCCACGCCCCCGTCGCTCGACGAGAGCCTCGACCTGCTCGTGGTCGCGCGCCGCGCGTAAGACGTGCGCCCGTTCGCGCTGGTCCTCCACACGCATCTCCCGTACGTACGCAAGAACGGCACGTATCCGTGCGGCGAGGACTTCTTCCATCAAGCGGCGAACGAGAGTTACCTGCCGTTGCTCGACGTGTTGTCGCGCATTCGTGTTCCGATCACGCTCGGCATCACGCCGGTTCTCGCCGGCCAGATGCAAGACCCGTACATGCTCCTGGAGTTGGAGTCCTATCTCGCACGTGTGGAGCTGCGCGCGTGGCGGCAGGTGGCGAACACGCCTTCGGAGTTCCATCCGGCGGCGCGGGCTGCGGCGGTACGGGCGCGCGCGTCCCGCGATCGGTTGGCGTCGCTCGACGGCGGCGGCCGCGGCATCGCGTCTGCGTTCGC
>JBIOWR010000234.1:0-2868 GCA_044868775.1 Actinomycetota bacterium | reverse complement strand
CCCGGCCAGATCTCGTTCGACGCGACGGTGCCGGCGATCGACGTGTCGATCTTGTAGTGCCCGCCGGCGAACAACGGCGCGCCGTTCCCGCCCACCGCTCCGCACGCCACGTCGTGCACGTGCGACGCGTAGGTCGTGTCCGCGAGCAACCCTTGCACGTTCACGGTCACGATCGTCTTGCCGTCCGCGGTGCGCACGAGCGTCGCGTGCCCGGTGACGTCCTGGTACGTCGATACTCCCGCAGCGAACGCGTGGAGCTCGCCCCGAACCGTGCCGCCCGACGCCGACGCCGCGCCCGCCGAAGCAGCAACGAACGTCGCCGCCAGCGCAAGCACGAGTGCGATCCTCTTCATCTCGTCTCCCCTCTCGACGGTCGTTCCGCCCGCACCAAGGCTAGGTGCCGCAAGCGCGGCCCCCAACCGTGCCCCCACCAAAGCAGCCGGGGACGGGCGGGCGAACACGCGGACGTGCCAGCACCCGAGCCCGTTTCGTGGCAGCGCAGCATCCCGCGGCGGAGAGCACCCTTCCCGCGCGGCCCGTCCGCCTCGATAATCCCTGCGTGGCGCGTGCAGCAGCGTTCGGGGGACGAATCGGGCCCGGCTCGGTGCTGCTCGGCGCGCTCCTCATCGGCTACATCGCGCTGGTCTACCTCGCCGGCGTCGTGGTCGCCGGACGCCTGCTGGGCGTGGGCACGAGCGACTCGTGGCTCACGCTCGCGTGCACCGCGGCGGTCGCGCTCACGTTCGAGCGCGTGCGGGAACGCGCGCGCGGATTCGTCAACCGCGTGCTGCACGGCGAGCGCGCAACCCCGCTCGACGTGCTCGCGCGCATCTCGCACGCCGGAACCGGATCGGACGACGACACGCTCCGCCGCATGGCGCGCTTGATCGCGGACGGAACCGGCGCGGCGCGCGCCGACGTGTGGCTCGCGATCGGCGACGACCTCGCGCTCGCGGCGTCGCACCCGTCTGCCACGCACGACGAGCGCATGCCGGAGGGCGATCTCATCGCGCCCGTCGTGCACCACGACGAGCTCCTCGGCGTGCTCGCGGTGACCAAGCGCGCCGGCGACCCGGCTACGCCGGCGGAGGAGCGCTTGCTGGGCGACGTCGCGTCGCAAGCGGGGCTCGCGCTGCGCAACCTCCGCCTTCGCAGCGAGCTGGCGCAGCGCGTCGACGAGATCGCGACGCGCGCGGACGAGCTTCGCGCGTCGCGGCGGCGCGTCGTCGCCACGCAGGACACCGAGCGGCGCCGCCTGGAGCGCGACATCCACGACGGCGCCCAGCAACACCTCGTTGCGCTCGCGGTGAAGCTGCGGCTCGGGCGCACGCTCATCGCGAGGGAGCCGGAGCGCGCCGGCGAGCACGTAGCCGAGCTCGAGGAGGTGACCGGCGAGGCGATCGACAACTTGCGCGATCTCACCCGCGGCATCTACCCGCCGGTGCTCGCCGACAACGGCATCGCCGACGCGCTCCGGTCGCGCGCCGAGCGCTCCCCGATCCCGGTGGTGGTGGACGCGCCCGGGCTCCGCCGCTATCCGATCGCCGTCGAGGTCGCCGTGTACTTCGCGTGCCTGGAGGCCGTGCAGAACGCGCTCAAGCATTCGCGGGCGAGCCGTATCGACGTGCACGTGCACGAGACGCCGTTCGGCATCGCGTTTCGCGTCGCCGACGACGGCGCGGGCTTCGACATCGCGGCGATGCGCACCGGCTCCGGCTTCGTGAACCTCACCGACCGCATCTCCGCGATCGGTGGCACGATCGACGTGGAGTCGTCTCCGGGTCGCGGCACGATCGTGTCGGGCTCGGTTCCCGCGGCGGCGGTGGGCGCATGAGGTTCGCCGGCGCGCTGGTCGTCCTCGCCGCGTTCGTCACCGGCGCGATCGTCGCCACGCTCGTCATCGGGTGGCTCGTGGAGAAGGCGCGCTCGTTCGTCGACGCGCGGCGGCGCCGCCCCAAGCGCGGCATCGTGTTCACGCTTGCGTTCTCCGCGTACACCATCGCGCTCGTCGCGTGGCTCGTCGCGGGGCTGGGAGCGTCGTTCGTGCGCGCCTCGCCGTCGCTGCACCATCGTCTACATGCGCACGATCACGCGACGCGCACGACGCTCGCGGCCGACCATTACTCGTTCGACCGCGCGCAGCTGACCGTCCCGGCCGGGCGGCCGGTCACGATCCTGTTCCGAAACAAGGACACCGACGTGGAGCACAACCTGGCGATCTACGAAAACGTGGACGCCACCGAGGACAACGAGTTCATCGGAGAAGTGCGCATCGCCGCGAGCAAGGGCTACGTCGGTCCCACGCTGCGCGAGGTGACGTTCGCACCGCTGGAACCAGGCTTCTACTCCTTCCAGTGCGACGTCGAGGACCCCGATTCCGAGATCGGCAACCACGCCCGCTACATGACGGGGTTCCTCACGGTGGAACCGGCGCCCGCGGTCCGCTTCGACACCGGGTTCACCGCGACCGCGAAGCGCGGCCTCGCTTCGGCATATCACCATGCGGAAGGTCCCGGCGGCGTCGCGCTCGACTACGTGTTCAGCGTGCTCGCGCTGGGGCTCGGCTTGTACCTCGTCGCGAAGCGCCACCTCGATCGCGTCGCGCGCTTCTTCGGCGTCGGCATGATCGGCACCGCGGCCGCGTACAACATCCAGAGTCACGCCGCGCTCGAAGTGATCCCGTCGCTCGGCAACATCGTGCACCCGATGTTCGTGCACTTCGTGTCGGGCATCGCGTACATCTACGCGGTCGTGCTCTTCCCCGACGGCAAGCTCGTCCCGTCGTTCTCCCGGAGCATTCCTCGAGCCGCATATCGCGCGCTGTTGTTCATCGGCATCGTGTTCGCCGTGGCCGCGGCGGGCTTGGCC
>JBIOWR010000233.1:0-2252 GCA_044868775.1 Actinomycetota bacterium | reverse complement strand
CGCGCAGCTTGCGGGCGACACCCTTGCCGGTGCCCTCTCGGACCTCGGCGTTCAGCGTTACTTCCACGTGCGATACACCTCCAGATGGGGAAACGGCCCGTAATGCTAGCAGGCCGACGCCCGCGGCCCAATCGGTGGCTTGTTCCGCCGCCCGCGGCACAATCGGCCCGCGGCGGCAGCGGCCGCCGCGAACCCGGCCGCGCTAGTTCTCGCCCTGGAAGATCTCCGACACCGACTCGTCCTTGAAGACGGCGGCGATCGTCGAGGCGAGCAACGGGGCGATCGACAGCACGGTGATGTTGTCGAGGCCCTTCTCCGGCGGCAGCGGAACGGTGTTGGTGACGACCAGCTCCTTGATGGGAGCGTTCTTGATCCGGTCGATCGCCGGGTCGGACAGCACCGCGTGCGTCGCGCACGCGTAGACCTCCTCGGCACCGAACTCCATCAGCACGCGCGCGCTGTTCGTGATCGTTCCGGCCGTGTCGATCATGTCGTCGACGAGCAAGCAGCGGCGCCCGCGTACCTCACCGACGACCTCCAGCGCGGTCTCCGACACGTTGCGGGTGTCCTCGCGGCGGCGTTTGTGGAGGATCGCCAGCGGCGAACCGAGCCGGTCGGCGAACTTCTCCGCGACGCGCACGCGACCGGCGTCCGGCGACACGATGACGAGATCGCCGTCGAAGCGATCGCGAAAGAAGTTCGCGAGCAGCGGCAGCGCGGTCAGATGGTCCACCGGTTTGTCGAAGAATCCTTGGATTTGCGCGGTGTGCAAGTCGACCGTCAGCACCCGATCCGCGCCGGCGGCTTGCAGGAGGTCGGCGATGAGCCGCGCGGTGATCGGCTCGCGGCCGCGGCTCTTCTTGTCTTGGCGGGAGTAGCCGTAGAACGGGATCACCGCGCTGATGCGCTTCGCCGACGCACGGCGCGCGGCGTCGATCAAGATGAGCTGCTCCATGATCTGCTTGTTGATGGGCGTGCTGTGCGTCTGCACGATGAAGACGTCCGTGCCGCGAATGTTGTCCTTGAACCGAACGTAGATCTCGCCGTTGGCGAAGTCCTCGATCTCCGTCTCCGACAGCTCGCCGCCGAGGTTGTCGGCGATCTCCGCCGCAAGCTCCGGGCTCGACCGGCCGGCAATCAGACGAAGTCTCTTGGTCGGCCCGATCTCCATGGCGTTGCTCACGTGGGCGCTCCCCTCCCCTTCTTGTTTGCCCGTGCTCGTTTCCGTTCCGCCCAGCCTTCGACGTTCTCTTGCTGCGTGCGCTCGATGCCGAGCGCTCCCGGGGGAACGTCATTCGCGATCGCGCTGCCGGCGCCGGTCACAGCGCCGCGCCCGATGCGAACGGGAGCGACCAGCATCGTATCGCTTCCGATGAACGCGCCGTCGTCGATGACGGTGGCGTGTTTCTCGAAGCCGTCGTAGTTGCACGTGATCGTGCCGGCGCCGACGTTCACGTCGCTGCCGATGTCGGCGTCCCCGATATAGGAGAGGTGTGGCACCTTCGACCCCTTGCCGACGCGCGACTTCTTGATCTCCACGAAGGTTCCCGCCTTGGCGCCTTCCTCGAGGCGTGCGCCCGGACGCAAGTACGCGTACGGGCCGACGTTCGCGCGCGACCCGACCACCGCGTCGATCAGCACGGAGAACTGCACGCGCGCGCCGTCCTTGATCTGCGCGTTGGTCGCGCGCACGCCGGGGCCGATCTCGCAGCCTTCGCCGATGACGGTCTTGCCGGCGAGGAACGTGAGCGGGAACACGACGGTGTCCCGTCCGATGCGCACGCCGGCGTCGATGTACGTCTGCGCGGGGTCGACGATCGTCACGCCGTTCGTCATGTGCGCCTCCGCGATGCGCTCACGCATGACGGCGGCTGCTCGCGCGAGCTCGCCGCGCGAGTTCACGCCGGCGACCTCGGTTGCGTCCTCGACGGCGAGCGCTTCCACGACCTCGCTCTTGGCCACGAGCACCTCGACGATGTCGGTGAGGTAGAGCTCCTTTTGCGCGTTGTTGCGCTCGATGGGGGCAAGCGCGCTGCGAAGCATCGCGCGGTCGAACACCCAGACGCCGGTGTTGACCTCGGCGATGCGACGTTCGGCAGCCGACGCGTCTTTCTGCTCCACGATCTTCGAGACGGCGCCGATCGGATCGCGCACGATGCGGCCGTACCCGGTGGGATCGTCGAGCCGTGCCGTCAGCACCGTGGCTGCCGCGCCGCGCCGGCGGTGGTGTTGCACCAGCCGGCGCAAGGTGG
>JBIOWR010000232.1:0-5107 GCA_044868775.1 Actinomycetota bacterium | reverse complement strand
CGGCGCGAGCTTGCTCCGGGCATGGTCCTCGTCGGGGAGACGATCCGGCTCGCCGCCGAGGAGGGCTGCCACACGTTCGACTTCCTCCGCGGGCGCGAGCCGTACAAGTACCGCTTCGGCGCCGTCGATCACCCGATCCTGCAGATCGTCGCCGGTCGCTGAGCGACCGCGGCGCCGCTTTCGGCCGGGTCCGGTGGGCGCCGCCCCGCCGGATCGGGAAGAATGGCGGTTCATCCCACGTTGTGAGCCGCGAAAGAGGCTGCGCTGAGGAGGTTGCGTGCAGGAACGCTGGGAGCTTGCGGGGATCGGACCGGCGCACGTGCAGCGCGCCGCGATCTTGTCCGTCCACACCTGTCCGCTCGATCAGCCCGGCACCGGCGACTCCGGCGGCATGAACGTCTACATCCGCTCGGTGGCGCGGCGCCTGGCCGAGGCGGGCGTGGAGGTCGACGTCTTCACGCGCGACGCCGGCCTCGGCAAGACGATCACGCAGATGTCGCCCGGCGTGCGCGTGGTACACCTCGAGGCGGGCCCGCAGCGACCGGTCGAGAAAGAGGAGCTTCCCGAATACCTCTGCGCGTTCGTGCAGTCGCTGATGCGCTTCGAGACGGCGGAGGCCGGGCGGCTCGGCATCGCCGGTCCGGCGTACGACGTGATCCACTCTCATTACTGGCTCTCGGGCTGGGTCGGCCGCATGGCGCGCCGCCGCTGGGACGTGCCGCTCGCGCACTCCTTCCACACGCTCGGACGTGTGAAGAACCGCGCGCTCGCGCGCGGCGACAAGCCCGAGCCGCCCGCGCGCATCGCCGGCGAGGAGCGGGTGATCCACGAGGCGGACGCGATCCTCGCGCCGACGGTGGGCGAGGCGGCGGAGCTCGTGCACCTGTACGGCGCCGCGCCCGAACGCGTGCGCGTGGTCGCGCCCGGCGTCGAGACCGAGCTGTTCGCTCCCGGCGACGCCGCGGCGGCTCGCGCGCGCCTGGGCCTCGACCCCGGCGAGCGCGTGGTGCTGTTCGTGGGACGCTTGCAGCCGCTGAAGTCGCCCGATCTCGCCGTGGAGGCCGTGGGCCGGTTGCGCGCGCGCCGCGACGACATGCGCGACGTGCGGCTCGTGATGGTGGGCGGGCCGTCGGGCCGCTCCGGGATAACGCCGGATGGGCTGCGCGCGCAGGGGGCGGCGCTGGGCGTGGACGTGCGCGTCGACGCGCCTGTGCCGCAAGAGCTCCTCGTGGACTATTACCGCGCGGCGGACGTGGTCCTGGTGCCGTCGCGCACCGAGTCCTTCGGACTCGTTGCGCTCGAAGCCGAGTCCTGCGGCACGCCGGTCGTCGCAAGCGACACCGGCGGCCTGCGCACCGCCGTGCGCGACGGGGTGACCGGGCTCTTGGTTCCCCCTGACGGGGCCGAGGGGTACGCACGCGGCCTCGAACGGCTGCTGTCCGACGAGACGCTGCGCCGCGCCATGGGCGCCGCCGGCGTGCGCTACGCGCGCCGCTACGACTGGCGCCAGGCTGCGTCGGGGCTCATCGCCGTGTACGAGGACCTCGTGGAGGCGGAGGGCGCCGCGGCCGGCGCGTCCTAGACGGGTCGCCGCAAGACCCCGCCGAGCGATGCGTACAATGGCGGCATGATCCAAGGCGAGCGGGTGACGCTGAGGCGCGTGGAGCCGGAGGACTACCCGGCCATCCAACGCTGGCAAAACGATCCCGAGGTCTTCCGGTGGATGGACTACGAGCGCCCGTTCTCCCTCGAGGACATCCGCAAGTCCGAGGAGCACGGCGCCGTCGAGGGCCACCCCTTCGTCATCGAGGCCGAGGGCAAGCCCATCGGTCGCATCGGCCTGTTCGGGATCAAGCATCGCACCCGGCACGGCAACCTGTACGTCTTCATCGGCGAGCGCGAGGTGTGGGGCAAGGGCTACGCGCGCGACGCGCTCAACCTGTTGCTGGAGTACGCGTTCTCGACGCTCAACCTTCGCCTGATCCAGCTCTGGACGCTCGCCGACAACGATCGCGCGATTCGTTTGTACAAGTCGTTCGGGTTCATCGAGGAGGCGCGCTTGCGCGACCGCGCGTACCACGACGGCATCGTCGTCGACAGTCTCATCATGAGCATCACCCGCGAGGAGTTCGCGGAAGCACGCACGTCGTGAACGCGCGCGACGTCCTCGAGTCGTACCTCACCGCGCAAGGCATTGCGTTCGAGCGAACCGGCGACGCGTGGGCGCTGCAACTGCGCGGCGAACGCAAGCACTCCATTCCCGTTCTCATCGCGATCGCAGAGCGCACGCTGACGTTGCAGTCGTTCTTCATGCGTCGCCCGATGGAGGACGCCGGCGAGTTCTATCGCATGCTGCTCGCGCGCAACATGCGCGCGTCGCGATTGCGGTTCGCCGCCGACGCGGACGGCGACGTGTATCTCGTCGGAGAGATCGCGCTCGATGATGCCGATGCAGATGCGATCGACGCGTTGCTCGGCGAGCTGCTGTACACGTGCGACCAGATGTTCGACGCCGCGATCGGTACCGGTTTCGCGTCGTATCTCGAGAAAGATCGGGCATGGCGCGCGCAGCAGCGCGAAAAAGAAAATTCTCCGGAGCATCGCGAAGCACCGCAACGCTGACCTGCGCGTTTGCAAAACGACCAGGTATTTTCCCGACGTTGACGCGTCTTTTGTGGATGGTATCTTTCGCGTGCCCCGAGCGGCCGGACGCGGTCGAATCAGGGAACCGACTGGGATTGCTGCGGGCGGGCGAGCCGTAAGGAGCCCAACCGAGTGGGGGTACACTATCGGGTTGGTTGGGACGGCCAACTAGCTGATCCGGTGGGTAAACTACCAGTAGGGTAAGCGACCCAAAGCAGAACGTCTGTGGTGGTTACCATAAGGAAACCAAGACGGCCTCAGAGGGTTGCTCGGGGCGCTTAGAGCCCGAGGAGTTACACGGCAGCTGGCGGTAAGGGTCTTCGGACAACTGCCCCGCAGGCCGGCGGACACCTCGGGCTCTATGCTTTTCTCTCTTACAATCCTTCGCGTGAACGTGACGGCGAGGGCGCGCGCGACGCGCACGTCATGAGGAGCGCCCTGCTTCGTTTCGCCGGCACACGCTGGGTGCGGCGCGTCGCGACCGCGCGGCTCGGCCGCCGCGTTTCGCTGCGTTTCGTAGCCGGAGAGGATCTCGAAGACGGCCTGCGCGTCGCGAAAGCGCTCAACGAGCGCGGCATGCTGGTCTCCCTCGACCATCTCGGCGAGCACGTCACGCACCTCGACGCCGCCGGGGCGGCCGCCGACGACTACGTCCGCGCGCTGGAGCGCATCGAGGCGGCCGGTCTCGACGCAAGCGTCAGCATCAAGCTCACGCAGCTCGGCATCGACATCGACGAAGCCGTCGCCATCGACAACGCCGAGCGCGTCGTGGCGCGCGCCGTGCAAGCGAAGACCGCCGTCACGATCGACATGGAGGACCATCGCTACACCGAGCGCACCGTGGAGGCCGCGCTCGAGCTGCACCGCCGCCATCCCGGCGGCATCGGGCTCGCGCTCCAGTCGTACCTGTACCGAACGCCGAAGGACTTGGAGCGCGTTCTCGCGCTCCAGGTCCGGCTGTGCAAGGGCGCATATCTCGAACCACGCGACATCGCGTTCCGCACCAAACAAGACGTCGATCGCGAATACGCGCACCTTGCGCGCAGGCTGATCGAAGCCGGCCGCTACGCGATGATCGCAACCCACGACGAGCGCCTCGTGCGCTTCGTAAAGAAACACGTGGAGAAGAACAACCGCGCCCGCGATTCGTTCGAGTTCCAGATGCTCTACGGCGTCCGGCGCGACCTGCAGGAGCGATTGGTGCGCGACGGCTATCGCGTGCGCGTGTACGTTCCGTACGGCACCGAGTGGTATCCGTACCTCGTGCGCCGCCTCGCCGAGCGGCCTGCGAACGCGCTGTTCTTCTTGCGCGAGCTGTTCCGCGGCTAACGCTTCGGTTTCTCCGCCACCCAGATGCAGGTGCCGGGAACCTTCGACGTGCGCTGCCATTTGTATTGCGGCCACCACGTATGCGTCTGTCCGGTTCGCGCGCGCGGCTCGATGCAATCGATCAGCACCAGCTTCGCGCGCGCAAACGAACGGACCCAGTCGCCGTACGTGCGCACGAACTCCCATGTCGGGTCCGGGCCGGCGTCGCGAAACGGCGAGCGATCGAAATACGACCGCACGAACGTCAGCAACGGCGGCTCGCCCGCTCCGGTGAGGCAATCCACGATCGGCGACGACCACGAGAGCACCACGCGCCCGCCGGGACGCAGCACGCGACGCGCTTCGGGCAAGAGCTTGTCGAGGTCCAGAAAACCCGCGGCGAAGTCCGACACGACGAGGTCGAACGAGCCGGAACGGAACCGCGAGAGATCCTCCGCGTCGCCCAGCTCGAGGCGGTAATCGACGCCGGCGGCGGCGACGTTGCGACGAGCGTGACGCAGCTGCTCCTTCGACAGGTCGATCCCGGTGACGCGCGCGCCCTTGCGCGCCAGCGCGATGCCGAACTGCGCCGCGCCGCACCCGACCTCCAGCACGCGCTTGTCGCGCAGCGGGCCCAGTGCGCGCACCTCCGACTCCGGGAACGCGTTCGGCCCCCATTCGATCTCCCCGGACGCGTACATGCCGGCCCGCGCGGCCTCGCGTTGGTACTCGGCGCTGCGAACGTTCCATCCCTTGCGGTTGACGGCAATCCTGTTCATGGGCGACAGGCTACCGTCTACAATCGAGCGATCCGAGATCGTGGAGGCGACGATGAACGGGAAGCTCGGCGTGCTGGGCGGCGGCAAGATGGCGGAGGCGTTGCTCTCCGGCCTGTTGCGATCGGGCTGGCGCGTGCCGACCGACGTGATCGTCACCGTGCGGCGCGAGGAGCGCGCGCGCGAGCTGCTCGACCGCTACGGCGTCACCGTGACGCTCGACAACGCCAAAGCGGTGGCCGATGCGGAGATCCTCATCCTCGCGGTCAAGCCGCAAGACATGGGCACGCTGCTGCAGCAGATCGCCTCGTCGGTGCGCGACGATCAGCTCGTGCTCACGGTCGCCGCCGGCATCACGACCGCGAACATCGAGCGTCACC
>JBIOWR010000231.1:0-2734 GCA_044868775.1 Actinomycetota bacterium | reverse complement strand
TGTCGACGCCGAGCAACCGCTCGCGCGCAACGGCGTGCTTCGAACGTATCAAGCCCAGGATCGCGCCCAGCCAGGCGATCGTGCCCACGGCGACGCCCGCCCCGCGAGCGCCGAACAGCGCTCCGGTCGATTGCCCGTACGACAGCAAGATCAGCGGGAGCGTGATGAGACCCGACGCTTGCTGCGCAGCGGCGGCGCTCTTCACGCGCGCCGACATGCGCAACACGAGCGACAAAGCCAGAGCGATGAACGGCGGCACGATCCAGAACATCAGCACCCACCACTCCCCCGTCGGGAAGAACCACCCGCCGACTTGCGGTCCCACGATGAAGTTGACGATGAGCGCGTAGATGGCGAAGCCCACCAGCGTCGTGAGGTAGCCGGGCAGCAGGGACGCGACGAGCTTGCCGACGTAGATCTCCTGCTCGCTCGCGGGCGAATGCGCGAGGAACTCTCCACTTCCTTTCTCGCGCTCGCCGACGACTGCGTTGGCGCCGACCGCCGAAGAGATCGTGAGCGGAACCACGATGGCGAGCGGTGCGAACAAATACACCGCGAGCGCGTACGACGTGCACGACGCCGGCGAGCCGCACCGCGCTTCGATCGCAACCTTGGCGGGCTCGGGGAGGACGTCGAGCGTCGCGCTCACCTGACGGATCACGTCGATGTTGCCGAGCTTCGCGATGACCAGCAGCAAGAACGTGGGGATCGCGACGAAGAACAGCGTCGCCATGAACACCATCGGAATCCAGAAGTCCGGGCTCACCCACAACTGGCGCAAGTCGTTGCGCGCCACGACCATCGCACGCGAGACCTTCACGGTTGCCCGGCCTCCTGCTCGTGTTGCTGCGCCGCAAAGTACAAGTCTTCGAGCGTCGGGATGCGCGGCTCCACGCGCGTGAGGCGCGCGCCGCGCTTGGTGAGAAACGCGACCAGGTCGGGCACGCGCGAGAGCGCATCGACTTGCACGACCGCGTGTCCGTTGCGCTCGTAGCCGACGACGCCGTCGAACGACTTGGCGATGTCGAGCATCTCCCGATCCTCGGCGTCGACGATCACGACCGTGCCCTTCCAGAAGCGGCGCGTCAGCTCCGCCGGCGTGCCGCTCACCGCTGCGGCGCCGCCGGCGAGGATGACGATCTCGTCGGCGAGACCTTCGGCTTCGAGCAACAAGTGCGTGCACAGCAACACGGTCTTGCCCGACTGCGCCATCTCGTCGATGAGCGCGAGTACAGCGCGCGCCGATTGCGGATCGAGGCCGGCGGTGGGCTCGTCGAGCAGCAACAGCTCGGGGTCGTGCAACACCGCGCGCGCGAGCGCGAGGCGCGTCTTCATTCCGGTGGAGTATCCGCCGACGCGTTGCTCGAGCGCGTGCTCGATGCCGAACCGCGCAGCGGCTTCGTCGATGGGAGTGAAATCGGTGAGGCCGTATAGCTCCGCCGCGTAGCGGAGGTTGTCGCGGCCGCTCAGCCGGTCGTACAAGCCCGGCTTCGCCGACACGACGCCGCAGCGGCGGCGCACGTACTCGCCCTCTGCGCGCGGGTCGCGCCCGAACACGCGCACGGTCCCGGATGACACGCGCAGCGCGCCCGTGACGACGCGAACGGCGGTGGTCTTTCCCGCACCGTTGGGGCCGAGGAGCGCCGTGACGGTTCCGCGTGTGACGGACAGGTCCAGATGCGTGAGCGCGACGACGTCTCCGAACGACCGGCCGACGCGGTCGAACCGGATGATCTCCTCTTCGGCCACGCCCGGATACTACCCGGCGCACGGCGCGTTTCGATTCTCCTGCTCCTGGCAATAACCAGGTTGCTTCCAAGGAGGGATGGAGATGACGAAACGGTCATCCGAGGGCTCCCTCTGCGGACCGGGCGACCGCGGAGAAGTCCGTCGGCGCACCACCAGCTTCATGTCTGTCATCGCGACCGTGACACTCGGTTGCGTCGTCCTGATGGTTCCCGCCGCATTGGCGGCAACCGTGGACCGGGGGCAGGGAACGCCGGCGGCGAAGCACACGCCTTCGCCGCACGGCAGTGGGGAATCTCACGCTGCGGACAACGCAGAGCGCGGAATGAACCGGGAGTCTGGACCCGGAGAGTGGAAGGACGGCGGGCACGAGCCGTCCGCGAACTCGTCGCCGCAGGGCTTTTCGCCCTCCGATCCCGACAACGGCGGGAACGGCGGCCTCGACAAGCCGGGTGAGACCGGCGGGTTCGACGCCGACCGCGACGGCAACAACGGCTGCGGCAACGACGCCGACCGCGAGGACGACAACAACGGCTGGTGTGGCAAGCGGCCATCGGTCTCCCCGACGGCCTCTGCGTCGCCCACCGGCTCGCCGTCGCCTACCGGCTCGCCGTCGCCCACGACCGGCGCCACGGTGCTCGGCAAGGTCGTGCGCGCGCCGACGATCCTGGGGATCTCGACGCCGGGCCTGGCCACCACCGGCATCGCCGTTGCCGGGCTCTTCGTGGTTGCGGTTGCGCTGACGTCGATCGGTGCCGCCGCACGCCGCGCAGGACGGTCGTAACGGTTCGCTCACGAGGGCCGGCGCTCCGCGCCGGCCCTCGTCCAATCCTCTAGATCGCAGCAGCGCGCGCGAGCAGCAGCGCGCGCTCGCGCTCGTTGCGCGTGAGGCCCGCGGCGCGCTCGAACTCGCGGCGCGCTTCGTCGCGGCGTCCGAGCTTGAAGTACAGATCGCCGCGCACGCTCGGCAGGAGGTGATAGCTCTCGA
>JBIOWR010000230.1:0-3743 GCA_044868775.1 Actinomycetota bacterium | reverse complement strand
AAGTCGCCCTTGAAACATAGGCTCGCGGAGCAGAACCCAAACGTCATCAATCCGACCACGCAGTGTCGTCACGTGGAAACGCCGTGCTTGGTTGGGTACCCTCGGGCGATGGACGCGGCCGGCAACGATCACGCATTCGTGTGGCACCCCTTCACGCAGATGAAGGGGTGGCTCGCGCAGGAACCCCTCGTCATCGAGCGCGGTGAGGGCGCGTATCTCGTCGACACCCAAGGCAACCGCTACATCGACGGCGTGTCCTCCCTGTGGGTGAGCGTGCACGGTCACCGCGAGCCCGAATTGGATCGCGCGCTCGTGGAGCAAGCGAGCAAGATCGCGCACTCGACGCTCCTCGGCTTGGCGAACGTTCCTTCGAGCGAGCTTGCGGCGTTGCTGGTGGCGTCGGCGCCGCCCGGCCTGACGAAGGTCTTCTTCTCGGAGTCGGGCGCGAGCGCCGTGGAGGTCGCGTTGAAGATGGCGTTCCAGTACTGGCAACGCGTGGGGCGCCCGGAGAAGCAACGCTTCGTCTCGTTCGAATACGCGTATCACGGCGACACGCTCGGCGCGGTCTCGGTCGGCGGCATCGACGCCTTCCACGAGATCTTCCGACCACTGCTGTTCCCGACGTTCCGCGCCGCGTCGCCGTATTGCTATCGCTGCCCGCTCGGGCTCGAGTATCCGTCGTGCGAGATCGCGTGCCTGCGCTCGCTGGAGACGATCCTCGAGGAGCACGCGCACGGCATCGCCGCCGTCATCCTGGAACCGATCGTGCAAGCGGCGGGCGGCATGATCACCGCCCCTCCGGGCCACCCGCGCAAGGTGCGCGAGCTGTGCGACCGCTACGACGTGTTGCTCATCCTCGACGAGGTCGCCGTCGGCGTCGGGCGCACCGGCACGATGTGGGCGAGCACGCGCGAAGCCGTGACGCCCGATCTCATGGCGGCCGGCAAAGGCATCACCGGCGGCTACCTGCCGCTGTCGGCGACGCTCGCCACGCAACGTATCTTCGACGCGTTCCTGGGAGAGTCGCACGACGACGGCACCTTCTTCCACGGGCACACCTACACCGGCAACCCGCTCGCGTCGGCGGTGGCCGTCGCGAACCTGAAGCTGATCGAGGAGCGGGGATTGCTGGGCGACGTGCGCCGCAAGGCCGCGAACCTTTCGGACATGCTGAAGCCGGTCGGCGAATTGCCTCACGTCGGCGACGTTCGCCAGCGCGGGCTGATGGCCGGCATCGAGCTGGTGGCGGATCGCGCGACGAAACAGCCGTATCCGAGCAGCGAACGCGTCGGGTGGAAGGTGATCGAAGCGGCGCGCGCGCGCGGCGTGATCATCCGTCCGCTCGGAGACGTGATCGTGCTGATGCCTCCCCTGGCGATTCCCGACGACGTCTTGGAGGAGCTCGTCGCCGTCACCGCGGCGTGCATCGCGGACGTGACCGGCGCATGAGAACGCGCACCGATCCGCTCGCGTGGCTCGACGGCGAGCTGGAGATGATCCGGGAGCTCCGCCGCGAGCGCATCCCGCTGCACGTTGCGAGCGATCCCGGTCCCGAGGTCGTGCTCGACGGACGGCCGCACGTGCACCTGTGCTCCAACAACTATCTCGGGCTCGCGTCGCACCCCGAGGTGATCGAAGCAGCAGTCGAGGCGACGCGGCGGTTCGGCGCCGGCTCGGGCGCCTCGCGATTGGTGAGCGGCGGCACCGAGCTGCATCGCGCGCTCGAAGAGCGCCTCGCTCGGTTCAAGTGCACGGAGGACGCGGTGCTGTTCTCCAGCGGGTACCTCGCGAACACCGGGACGATCGCCGCGCTGGCCGGACCGGCCGACGTCGTGCTGTCGGACGAGCTGAATCACGCGTCGGTCATCGACGGCTGCCGCCTGAGCGGCGCGCGCGTCGAGGTTTACACGCACGGCGACGCGGGCGACCTCGAACGAAGGTTGCGCGTCGCGAACGCGCGGCGCGTGCTCGTCGTCACCGACACCGTGTTCTCGATGGACGGAGACGTGGCGCCGCTGGCCGAGATCGTGGACGCGTGCGAGCGGCACGGCGCGATGTTGATGGTGGACGAAGCGCACGCGACGGGCGTGCTCGGCACGACCGGCGGGGGCGCGGTCGAAGCGCTGGGCCTCAGCGGGCGCGTGCCGGTCGTGATGGGAACGCTGTCGAAAGCGCTGGGCGCGGCGGGCGGATTCGTGTGCGGCTCGCGCTCGCTCGTTGCGTACCTGCGCAACCGCGCACGCACCTTCATCTTCGACACCGCGCTCCCGGCCGGCCCGGTGGCGGCCGCGCTCACGGCGATCGAGATCGCTACGACAGAGCCGCAACGGCGCGCGCGCGCGCTGCACAACGCACGCCGGCTCGCGCACGGGCTGCAAGCGCACGGCTACGACGTGAAGGAGCCGGACGCGTGCATCGTTCCCGTGATATTGGGAGGTGAGGAGCGCGCGCTCGCGTGCGCAGCGCGCGTGCGCGCGCGGGCGGTGCTGGCGCCGGCGATCCGGCCGCCGAGCGTCGCGCCCGACTCGTGCCGCATCCGTGCGACCACGATGGCCACGCACACCGACGAGATGATCGACCGCGCAATCGCCGCGTTCGAGCCCGGCACGAGCGAATGACGATGCACGACGTCTTCGTGACCGGAACCGACACGGGCGTGGGCAAGACCGTCGTCGTCGCGGCGATCTGCGCCGTCACGAAGGCCCGGCCGCTCAAAGCGATCCAGACCGGGGAGGATGACGACCTCGCATTCGTCGAAGCGGTCACCAACGAGCCCGCGCCACCGCCGCCGTATCGCTTCGCGGAACCGCTCGCACCAAAAGTCGCCGCCGCACGCGCCGGCACCACGATCGACCTCCAGCGCATCGTCGATGCTTACGAAACGCTCCACAAGGAGCACACCGTCGTGGTGGAAGGCGCCGGCGGGCTGCTCGTCGAGATCACCGACGGCTTCACGATGGCCGATCTTGCGCGAGCGCTGGCGCTGCCGCTCGTGATCGTCGCCCGCCCGGGTCTCGGCACGCTCAACCACACCGCGCTCACGATCGAAGCCGCGCGCGCACGTCATCTCGAAATAGAAGGCATCGTCCTGTGCGGCTGGCCGGACCACCCCGACCTCGCCACGCGCACGAACCCCGCCCAGCTCGCGCGACACGCCCCGCTCCTCGGCGTGATCCCCCACCTCGCCGGCCTCGACACCTCGAAAAGAGAGGCGCAAGGCCTCGAACGGATCGCGCCCGAGTCGCTCGCGCCGCGACTCGGCGGCACGTTCGACGCCGAGGCGTTCCTGAACGCGCTCTAGCCGAACGAGACCAGCGCCATCAGCGCGTCCACGCGCTCCTCAACGGAGCCACGCAGCGTCTCGTACTTGATGTCGTTGACGTAGAGCAGGTCCAGGACGCGGCGGTCGATGTCCGCCTGGAAATCCGGGTCGTCCGGGCGCAGCCCGTCGAGCACGATCGGGAACTCGATCGGCAGGTACACCACGTGCGTGTACTGGCTGCGCAGATGGTGGCGCGCGATCTTCTCGCACTCCTCCCACAGCGCCATCTCCTTGGACCACTCCCGGTTCTCGAGCACCCATCCCGCGTACGCGAGCACGTCGATGAGCGAGCGGTCGCCGACGAACTCCGGATGCGACATCTCGTTGTAGAGCTGCTTCAGAAAGATCAGCGTCTCGGTCTCGGGCGTCGCGTCCTTATCGAGCTTGAAGCCGAGCTTCACGACCTCGCGCGCGGCCTCCG
>JBIOWR010000229.1:0-3146 GCA_044868775.1 Actinomycetota bacterium | reverse complement strand
GCGCGCGCTCCCTTCGTCTTCCACGCCAACCAGAACGTGATGAAGTCGCTCCCGATGCCGTTCCCCGGCATTCGCAAAGCCGTGTTCGCGCACGCGTCGGGCGCGACCGTACGCAATCCGGCCGCCGCGGACGTGTTGCGCAGGCAGGGCTTCGGTGGACGCGTCGAGCTGTTCCCGCACGCAGTCGAGCTTCATCGATACGCAGGAGGCGTGTGGCTCGAAGGCCTCGAGGCGCCGGTCGTCGGCTTCGTCGGACGCCTGGTTCCCGAGAAAGGTTGCGCGCTGCTAGTCGACGCCCTCGCAAAGGCGCGCGAGACGCTCGGCAAGGGTTCGCTGCTCGTCGTCGGCGACGGTCCCGAGCGGGCGACGCTCGAAGCGCACGCGCACAAGACCGGCGTGCCGGCGCGCTTCCTCGGAGCGGTGCCGCACGAACGTGTCCCGGCGCTGTACGCGTCGATGGATGTCGTCGCGATCCCCAGCCTCACGACGGCGGGGTGGAAGGAGCAGTTCGGTCGCATCGTCATCGAGGCGAACGCAGCCGGCGTGCCGGTGGTCGTGTCGGGCTCCGGCGAGCTTCCCGCGACTGTGGAGGCCACCGGCGGCGGCGTCGTGGTACCGGAGAGCGATGTTGCTGCGCTCGCGAGCGCGCTTGCCGGGCTCTGCGAAGATGACGGGCGAAGGAGCGCGCTCGGTGAGGCGGGCCGCGCCGGCGTCGCGGCACGGTTCACGCCCGAGGCCGTCGCCAAGCGCTTGCTCCAGTTTCTGACCGAGGTCGCGGTGAGACGATGAGGATCCTCCACGTCGCGTTGTACGGCTCGGTGAAAGGCGGAACCGAGTCGTACGTGCGCACGTTGTGCGAAGGCCAGCGCTCCCAGGGTCACGAGGTTGCGCTCGCGTACCGGTACGACGCCGACGAGTCGCGTCCCGAGGTGACCGGCGGGTTTCTCCTCGAATCGATCGCGTCCGATTCGGAGGAGCCGCTCTCGGCCGAACGCGCCGAGGTCGAGCGCGCAGTCGAACGCTTCCGACCCGAGCTGGTGCACGTGCACAACGTCGAGGCGTCGTGGATGCCCGCGGTGTTCGGGCGCACGGCGCCCACGATCCTCGCCGTGCACGACCACCGGCTCGACTGCCCGACCGGCACGCGCTACTGGACGGCGTGGAAGCGCGCGTGCGGCATCCACCCCGGCGCGGTGTGCCTCGGCTACAACGTCACGGCGCACTGCGGCTCGCTGCGCGCGAACGCCACGTTGCGCCCGTACGCGCGCTGGCGGCGCCACCGCGCCGCCGCGTTGCGCGCGCCGCGCATCCAGGTGTTCAGCGATTACATGGCGGGCATGCTCGCGCGCTCCGGGCTCGATCACGAGCGCGTCACCGTGACGCCGTATCCGGTCCCCCCGATGCCGGCTGCGTCTCCGATCCCAACGACAACCGGCGCGCCCGTGGTGTTCTCCACCGGACGTCTCGTGAAGGAGAAAGGCTTCGATGTGCTGATCGATGCGCTCGCGAGCGTGCGCACGCCGGTGCATCTCGCCATCGCAGGCGAAGGCCATCACGGCGACGCGTTGCGCGAAAGCGCGCGCGGCGTGCCGGCGCGTCACACGGTGACGTTTCTCGGATGGCTGCCGCCGAACCAGCTTGCGGGCTGGTACGAGGCGGCGACCATCGTGGCGGTGCCGAGCGCGTGGCCGGAGCCGTTCGGCATCGTCGGCCTGGAGGCGATGGCGGCGGGCAAGGCGGTCATCGCCGGCGACGTGGGCGGCGTGCGGCAGTGGCTCGTGCACGGCTCCACCGGTCTCGCGGTTCCATCCAACGATCCGGCCGCGTTCGCGCGCGCAATGGAATCGCTGCTGAGCGACGAAGGATTGCGTGCGCATATGGGCGCCGCCGCGCGCGAGCGGATCGCCACGGAGTTCTCCCTCGCAACGCATCTCGAACGCATCGCGCGCTTGTACGACGAGGCGCGTGCATCGTGGAGACAAGCGGCATGAGCACGCGCCCGCGCCGGAGGCGGCCTCCTCGCGAGGGCGTGCTCGCCAGCGTCGTCGTGCCCGTGCTGAACGGCGCGAAGACGTTGCCGGCCACCCTCGCGTCGCTCGACGCCCAAACCATCGACCCGAGTCAGTACGAGATCGTCGTCGTCGACGACGGCTCGACCGACGGAACGCCGGATCTCGTCGAAGCCTTCGCGCAGGTTGCGCGCAGCCCGGTGCGGCTCGTGCGCATCCCACATGCCGGTCCGGCCGCCGCGCGCAACGCCGGCGTCAACGCGGCGACCACCGACGCGGTCGCGTTCACCGATGCAGACGTCGAGGTGGCGCCCGACTGGCTCGAACGCGGGCTCAAGCGCCTGTACCGGGCAGACGCCGACGCGGTGGAGGGAAGCACGCTCCCGAAAGGCGATCCCGGAACGCTCACGCACCAGATGCGCAACGTCACCGGCGGCTTGTACATGACGTGCAACATGATCTACCGCCGCGACGCGATCGGCGCCGCGGGCGGCTTCGACGAGCGTTTCAAGGCGGCGTTTCTCGAAGACTCCGATCTCGCGTTCCGCGTGATCGCGAACGGCGGCGAGATCGTGTTCGACCCCGGGGTGGTCGCGTACCACCAGATCATCTTCCAGGGTCGCCGCAAGTTCTGGAAGGACGCGCGCAAACGGCTGTACGTCCCGCTCATCAAGCGATCGCATCCCAAGCTCTACAAGACGCTGCTGCGTCCGGTCGTGCCGATGTTCCCTCCGGTGTACCTCGAAGAGCTCCTCGCGATCGCAGCGCTCGCGACGGCGATCGCGACACGAGCGTGGGCCGCGGCGATCCCGGTGGCGCTGCTGCTCGGGCTTGCGCTGCGGCGCGTTGCGCACGCGTTGCGCGCACGCGATCCGATCTCCTTCGTGCAAGCGGCGCTGATGCCGTTCGTGCAAGGCTTCTGGGTGCTCCTCGGAACGATCAAGTTCATGCGCGCAGGTCGCTACGCGCCGCGCGATCCCAACCGGCAAACGGAAGCCTCGAAGCCCGACGACGTTCCCGCCAACGCGTGAACGTCGTCTTCGTCACCCGCGGTGCGCTGCCGAGGGCCGGCGGAATCCAAGCGCACCAGCAGACGATCGCACACGCTTTGCAACAGCGAGGCCACGCGCTGACGAT
>JBIOWR010000228.1:0-8118 GCA_044868775.1 Actinomycetota bacterium | reverse complement strand
CCGGGCGCCGGGGGGCAACCCCCGAGCGCATCCCCCGCAGGGAGGGGTCCCCCGCCCCTCCCTGCCCCCCAATCTGGGTCACCGCTGGTGCTGCGCCCTCGTTGGTGTTCCGGCGGCGAATGGCGTGCGGTTCGCTTCGCTCACGCCAACATTCGCCTCTGGAACACCAACGAGGGCGCTTCAGCGCGATAGCAATGCGGGCGTGGAGAGCGTCGGTGGGTGAGAGAGCTAAGAGATGGGGGTGATGTGGGTGTAGGTGGTGTTGCGGCGGGCGGGGGTGCGATGAATCGATCTGATGGCTTCGTGGAAGGTTTGGGGGTCTTGGCGGATGCCGTGGGAGGCGCCGGCCATGCGGGAGATGGTTTCTTCCATGAGCGTGCCGCCAAAGTCGTTGGCGCCGCCGCGCAGGATGGTCTTGGCGTTCTCGATGCCGATCTTGACCCAGGAGACTTGGATGTTGGCGATGGATTCGTGCAACAGGATGCGGGCGATGGCGTGCATGCGGCGGTTGTCGTCGAAGGTGGGGCCGGGGCGGGCTTTGCCGGCGAGGTAGATGGGTGCGTTCTGGTGGACGAATGGGAGCGGCACGAACTCGGTGAAGCCGCCGGTGTCGGATTGGATGAAGCGCAGGCGTTCGATGTGATCGACCCAGTGCGGCGGCGCGTCGACGTGGCCGTACATGATCGTGCTCGATGACCGGATGCCGAGTGCGTGCGCGGTGCGGACGATCTGCCCCCACACGTCGGCAGGCAGCTTTCCTTTGGTGAGCACCCAGCGCACGTCGTCGTCGAGGATCTCGGCGGCGGTGCCGGGGATGGAGTCAAGTCCGGCATCTTTCGCGCGGCGTAGCCATTCTTCGAACGTGATGCCGAGGCGCGCGGCGCCGTTGAGGATCTCCATGGGGCTGAACGCGTGGATGTGCATGTCCGGGAGACGTCGCTTGATCTCGCGGGTGATGTCGAAGTAGACGTCGCCGGGGAGGTCGGGGTGGATGCCTCCCTGGATGCACACCTCGTCGGCGCCGTACTCCCACGCTTCTTCGGCGCGGCGTGCGACCTCGTCGATCGAGAGCGTGTAGGCGTCGGGGTCGACGCGGCGTTGCGCGAACGCGCAGAAGCGGCAGCCGACGTAGCAGACGTTGGTGAAGTTGATGTTGCGGTTGACGACGTAGGTGATGACGTCGCCGACCGCGTCGCGTCGCATGTCGTCGGCAAGCCTGCAGAGCGCTTCCAGCTCGTCGCCTTCGGCTTCGAACAGCGCGAGCGCTTCGGCGCGCGTGGGGCGGCGGCCTTCGGCGGCGCGGCTGAGCGCGGCGCGCACCTCGTTGGGCGTGGAGCGGATGCGGTGCGTCCACTCCTTGCTGGCTTCGACTTCGAGCGCGTCCCAGTTGCCGTGCACGATGCCGGAGTCTTCGCGCATGCTTCGCGCGAGCTCGTCGGTTGCGATGAACGCGTTCTCGACGCGGGCGATGCCGGCGGACAGCGCGCTCGTTGGGATCACGTCGGGGTCTTGCCAGCGCACCGGCTCGGGTTTGGTGTCGCGTGCATAGCCGTCGGCGCGCGCGAGTCGTTGCACGGGCTCGCGCATGCGTCCGTTGAGCCATGGGTCGGGCTTCAGCGCGTATTCCGGATAGATCGCGAGGCGCTCGGCGAGCGCGTATCCCTTGCGCTCGGTCTCGTGTTGGAGACGATCGAGGTTCGGCCACGGCTTCTCGGGGTTCACGTGATCGGGCGTGACCGGCGACACGCCTCCCCAGTCGTTGATGCCGGCGTCGAGCAAGCGCGGGAACGCGTCGTCGGAGAGGTTCGGCGGCGCTTGCACGGTGGCTTTGGGTCCGAGGAGCAAGCGCGCGACGGCGATCGTTGCGAGGAAGTCGTCCATCGCCGGCTCGGGGTGATTCGCCATCGCGGTATCGGGCTTCGCGCGAAAGTTTTGGACGATCACTTCCTGGACGTGGCCGTACTTGTTGGCGAGCGCGCGGATGTCGAGGAGGCTGCGCACGCGCTCCTCGGTGGTTTCGCCGATGCCGATGAGGATGCCGGTAGTGAACGGGATCGCGTGGCGGCCGGCGTCCTCGATGCAACGCAGGCGAACGCTTGGTTTCTTGTCGGGGCTCCCGTAGTGCGCTTCGCCCGGCGTCGCGAACAGACGCTCGCTCGACGATTCGAGCATGAGGCCCATGCTCGCCGACACGGGTTTCAGTCGCGCCATCTCCTCCCACGACATGACGCCGGGGTTGAGGTGCGGCAGCAACCCGGTTTCTTCGATGACGAGGATCGACATCGCGCGCACGTATTCGAGCGTGGTGGCGTAGCCGCGCTCGGCCAGCCACGCCTTCGCTTGCGGGTAGCGCATCTCGGGGCGGTCGCCGAGCGTGAACAAGGCTTCCTTGCATCCTTGTGCGCGTCCGGCTTTCGCGACGGCGAGCACCTCGTCCGGCGTGAGGAACGGCTGTACGTGATCGGGCGTCGTCGCGAAGGTGCAATAGCCGCAGCGGTCGCGGCAGAGGCGCGTCAGCGGGATGAAGACCTTCTTGCTGAACGTGACGATGCTCGTGTGCGCGGGGTTCGCGTCGCGCACCACGCGCGCGACGTGCATCAGGCGTTCGAGTTCGTCGCCCCGCGCGTGCAGGAGCGCTTCGGCTTCGTCGGGCGCGAGCACGCGGCCGTCCTCCGCGCGGCGCAGCGCACGGCGAATCGTGTGCTCGACGCTCGTGCTCGCGGGGGGCCGTTCGGACGCCGTGCGTGCCATGCCGCGCGGAGCCTAGCAGAGGCGGTTGCGCGCCGTTGCGCCCCAGACCCCTGCTCGCGCGGGCGAGTACCCTATGCAAGCGTCGTGGTCGTGGTCCTGGCCGGTGGCGTGGGCGCCGCGCGGTATCTGCGCGGCGTATTGCGCGTGGTCGCTCCCGAAGAGGTCACGATCATCGGCAACACCGGCGACGACTTCACGATCTACGGCGTGCACGTCTCGCCGGACCTCGACATCGTCACGTACACGCTCACCGGGCACATCGACGAGGCGCGGGGCTGGGGTCTCGCCGGCGACACGACCACGATGCTCGACGAGCTACGCGCGCAGGGGCTCGAGGCGTGGTTCCACCTCGGCGACCGCGACCACGCGGTGTGCCTTGCGCGCACGTTGCTGCTTCGCTCGGGCGCCACCTTGTCGGAGGCGACGGCGTCGCTCGCCGCTCGGTTCGGCCTACGCTGCCGGTTGCTGCCGATGACGGACGATCCGGTGGAGACGCGCGTGACCACAGCCTCCGGTGAGGACTTGCATTTCCAGGAGTACTGGGTCGGTCGCGGCGCGCGCGACGAGGTGGCGTGGGTGCGGCTCGCCAGCGCGGAGTCGGCGTCGCCGGCGCCGGGCGTGCTCGACGCGATCGCTTCGGCGGATGCGATCTTCGTCGCGCCGTCGAACCCGGTGGTGTCGATTGGAACGATCCTTGCGGTGCCCGGCATCCGCGACGCGCTCATCGCATCGCGTGCGCGCGTGGTGGGCGTGTCGCCGATCGTCGGCGGCGCTCCCGTTCGGGGCATGGCCGACAAGCTCATGCCCGCCGCCGGCGCCGAGGTGAGCGCGAGTGGCGCGGCGTGGTTGCTCGCCGACGTGCTGGACGGCTTCGTGATCGACCTCGTGGACGAAGCGCTTGCGCCGGCG
Source organism: Actinomycetota bacterium (assembly GCA_044868775.1). Taxonomy (GTDB): domain Bacteria; phylum Actinomycetota; class AC-67; order AC-67; family AC-67; genus JBIOWR01. Next base: position 4,458 of record JBIOWR010000228.1, on the reverse strand, counting down.
GTGGCGGCGCTCGGCGTCGAGGTCGCCGTCGCGCAGACGATGATGCGCACCGTCGAGGACGCGGCCGCGCTCGCGAAGGTCGCGTTGGAGATGGCGGTGCAACGATGAAGGTCGAGATCATTCCGGTGCACGGCATCCCTGTCGTGGAGCCCGGCGACGACGTGGGATCGCTCATCGCGCAATGCGCATCGCTTCGCGACGGAGACATCGTCGTGGTGACTTCCAAGATCGTCTCCAAGGCGGAGGGGCGCCTCGTGTCGGTGGACGCGCTCGACCGCGAGCGCGAGCGCGCGCGGGTGGTGCGCGCGCAGACGAAGCGAGTCGTCGCGCGGCGCGGGCCGCTCGTGATCGCGGAGACCACCACCGGGCTCGTGTGCGCAAACGCGGGCGTGGACGCGTCGAACCTGCCGCCCGATCGCTTGGCGTTGCTGCCGGCCGACCCGGACGGCTCGGCATCGTCCTTGCGTTCGCGCTTGCTCGTCGCGAGCGGCGCGCGCGTCGGCGTCGTGGTGACGGACACCTTCGGACGGCCGTGGCGCGCCGGACAGGTGAACGTTGCGATCGGCGTCGCCGGCATCGCGCCGCTGCGCGATCATCGCGGGGACAAGGACGCGTACGGCAACGTGCTCGAAGCGACGGTCATCGCCGAGGCCGACGAGATCGCGTCTGCGGCGGAGCTGGTGATGGGCAAGACCGACGAGGTGCCGGTCGCGATCGTGCGCGGGCTGTCGGCCGACGGCGAAGGCTCGGCGCGCGCGTTGTTGCGACCGCCGGACGAGGACATGTTTCGCACCGGCGCCGTCGAGACGGTGGAGGCGCGACGCACGGTGCGCGCGTTCTCGTCGCAACCGGTTCCGGAGAGCGTCGTCGTGCGTGCGGTGGAGGCGGCGGCGACCGCGCCTGCGCCGCACCACACACACCCGTGGCGCTTCGTCTGGTTGCGCTCGGACGCGTCGCGCACGGGGTTCCTCGACGCGACGGCGAGCGCGTGGCGATCCGACTTGGAGCGCGACGGCGTCGCCGGCGACGTGATCGCGCGGCGGCTCGCGCGCTCGGATGCGATCCTGCGCGAGGCGCCGGTGTTGCTGGCGCCGTTCGTGTCGCTGCGCGACGCCGATGCGTACGCGGACGAGCGGCGGCGCGTCGCCGAGCGCGACATGTTCGTCGCGGCCGCAGGCGCGGCGATCCAGAACCTCATGGTCGCGCTGTCCGCGCACGGCGTCGGCTCTGCATGGATCTCGTCCAGCCTCTTCTGCCCCTCGATCGCAGCCGAAGCGCTGGGCCTGCCGGTTGCGGAGTGGCACGCGATGGGTTGCGTCGCGGCCGGCTACGCGCGCGACGAGCCGCCGCCGCGCGATCCGATCGACGCGGCTGGGTTCATGGACGTGCGCTGATGCCGCTGCCGCTCGAAGGTCCGCGCGTCGTCATCCGCGACTGGACGTTCACCGAGCACGACGAGGTGCTGAAGTACTCGCGCGATCCCGACGTGGTGCGGTTCATGCCCTGGGGCCCGCACGAATCCGCCGCCGACGTCGACGAGTTCTTCGAGCGCGTGCGCGAGCAACAGCACGAGGAGCCGCGCCGCTTCTACGAGCTCGCGGTGGAGTGGCGCGAGACCGGTGAGGTCATCGGCGGCGGCGGCTTGCGCATGCCCGATCCGCTGCGGCCGGCGAACGGCGAGATCGGCTACGTGTTTCGCAAGGAGCACTGGGGCAAGGGGATCGCCACCGAGGTCGCCGACGTGCTGCTCGATTTCGGGTTCACCGACTTCAAGCTCCATCGCATCATCGCCGGCGTCGACACCGAGAACATCGCATCGCAACGCGTGCTCGAAAAGATCGGCATGACGCGCGAAGCGCACTTCCGCGAGGAGGTATTCCGGCGCGGCGGGTGGAGGGACACCTACATCTACGCGATCCTCGAGCAGGAGTGGCGCACGCGCCGCCACGCGGCGCGTTAGTCGCGTATCGAGAACGATCGCTCGCCGCGAGGCTCTTCCCATGTGACGTCCACGCGATCGACGTTCGCCATCGGCGGTCCGCCGCGGCACCACGTGATCATCTCGTCCACGGATTCGCGCGATCCCTCGAAAACGGCTTCGACGGTGCCGTCGCGGAGGTTGCGCGCCCACCCGGCGACGCCGCGCCCGGCGGCCTCTCGCGCCGCCGCCGCGCGGAAGAACACGCCCTGCACCCGGCCCACGACCAGGCACCGCGCCCGCACGACCTCGCTCACGCCGCGCTGTCTAACACGGCCATCTGCGCCGGACAAGGAGGCCGTGCTATAAAGCCACGCTCGAAGACGCACCAACGGAGGCGGAAGTGACCCAGGGCGGCAAGAAACCGACGAAGGCCGAGCGCAAGGAGCAGCTCCGCCAGCAGCGTCTCGCGGAGATGAAGCGCCGCCAGCGGAAGTCGCGCATGCGCAAGATCTGGACCGGCGTCATCGCCGCCGTCATCGTCTTGGCCGTCGCCGGGTTGATCTGGTTGAGCGGCCGCAGCGGCCGCGTCAACGAGCAGCAGCTGAACCGGCTCGCCACCACCGCCGGCTGCACCACGGTGCAGGAGCCCGCGGACGATGGGCAAGGACACACCTCGAGCCCCACCGAGACGGTGACGTACAGGACCAAGCCGCCGACCTCCGGCAAGCACGCTCCTCAGTGGGACAAGACCGGCGTCCACTCCAGCCCGATCCGCAACGAGACGCAGGTGCACAACCTCGAGCACGGACACGTGCTCATCCAATACAAGCCCGACATCGACCAGGCGTTCATCGACAAGCTCGAAGGCATCGCGAAGCGCGACCCCACGCGCATCATCGTCGCGCCGTACAGCGACATGGACGCGAAGCTCGCGCTCACCGCGTGGACGCGCCTATCCACGTGCAACGAGGTGAAGGACGACTTCATCGAGTTCGCACGGAAGTTCGCCGACGTCTACAAGGGCAAGGGACCGGAGGGAGACATCCCCGGCACGCCGGCGTAAGAGTCACCCCGGCGTAGGCGCCGGGCCTATACGACGGTGAGCTGCTTCTCGAACAGGATGCCGCCTGCGTTGTACGCCTCGTCCACCGCCGCAACCGAGATCTTGTAGAGCCCCGGCGCGAGCGACGCATCCGGCTTCCACTGGAAAACGTTCGCTCCGATGTGGTTGCCGTTCTTCCACTCCTCGTACACCAGCTTCGGATTCCGCTCGGTCGACACGACCGGCACCACACGAAGCAACGTCATGAACGACTGCGAGTAATCGTCGGCGATGGAGTAGTTCACGACGGCGGTGTCCGCTCCCGGCACGCGCCGCACGACGACGTCGTTCATCGGCCCCTCCGCGACGACCGGCTTCCCCCGATCCACGTACAGCACACCCACCGCGAACGCTCCCCACGCCGTTCCGTCGTGCGCACGAATCCAGACGGGATGCGCCCCCGCCATCATCGAAGACTCAACATTGAACGTCGCCGTCAACCGCTTGTAGCCTCCGCCTGCCGCGGCGACCGTCATGGCCGTGCCCGGCGCGCCGCTGCACCCCGGGTGATCCACGTAGTACTCCGCCTTGACGACCTGACCCGTCGCGAGCGCACTGATCGTCGACGTTCCACCGGCAGCCTTCGGAATAGTCGCGCTCACCGCCGTCGTCCGCGGCAACACCTTGCCGAACAGCAACGCCCGCTCCACGTTGATGCGCCCGAAGCCGAAGTACACGTCGCGCCCCGGTACTCCCCGATCATCCGCCGTCCCCTCGACGATGCTTCGCACCTCGGCAGGAGTGCGCGCCGGATTCTGCGAGAACAGCATCGCCGCCAACCCCGAAACCTGCGGAGCCGCCGCGCTCGTCCCGCACGTCCCCCGCATCGTTCCCCCGCCGGTCTTCAACCCCACCACACCATCCGCCGGCGCCGACACCGACACGTTCGCGTTGTAATCCGAGCAATATGCGCGCCGATCGGTCGCGTCCGTCCCCGACACCGACATCACTTCCGGATACGACCCCGGATAGAACGCCTCGTCACACAAGTCCGCGTCCGTACCGCAGTTCCCCGCCGCCGCAACCACCAACGAAGGCTTCGCCCCCGCAGTCACCGCCCGGATCGCCGCATGAACCGTCTCGGAATCCTCCGTCAACCCCAACGACAAGTTGATGACCCGCGCGCCCCTCTGCCACGCAAACACAATCGCTTCCGCCACGAGATCCGCCGGCGTGCGTCCGGCGCCGTCCACCGCCGTGACCGGCATGATCTGCGAGAGCCACCCCACACCTGCGATGCCGTTCGCATTACCCGCCGCGGCCGCGAGGATGCCCGCCACGAACGTGCCGTGGTACGCCGCCCCACCCTGTTGCTGTCGGGGGTCCGTGATGAAGTCCTTCGCATCGGCAAGATCGAGCTGTCCACCCTTGCCGGCGTCCACGCTCATCCCGCCCGCGTTTATCCAATCCGTGTGGTTGCGATCGATCTTCGTGT